>CAIZDF010000586.1 GCA_903931645.1 uncultured Tolumonas sp. | reverse complement strand
TACAAACCGTTGAGCCCCGCGCTTTACTTGGTCAGTTGGAAAACGCCGGTTCGATTTTCTTAGGCAACTGGACACCAGAATCTGTCGGTGATTACGCCAGCGGGACTAATCACACGCTGCCAACTTATGGTTATGCGAAAACTGCATCCAGCCTTGGTTTAGCCGATTATCAGCGCCGTTATACTGTGCAAGAGCTAAGCGCAGATGGTTTAGCTGGTTTGGCAACCACGGTTACAACCATGGCCGATGCCGAAGGTCTGACTGCACACAAACGTGCCGTTACTATTCGTATGGACAGCATCAACTGCCAGGAGGCGAAATCATGAGTCTGACTAAACTGGCCTGCCAGCGTGTACAAGATCTGACCCCTTACCTTTCTGCGCGTCGTATCGGCGGAAAAGGTCATGTATTTCTGAACGCGAACGAAGCGCCGACAAGCGAACAATACACCCTAGATAGCAGCCGTCTGAATCGTTATCCAGAGTGCCAACCGCCACAGGTTATTGAGTCGTATGCTGCCTATGCCGGTGTACAACCGGAACAAGTGTTAGTTAGCCGTGGCTCAGATGAAGCGATCGAATTGCTGGTCCGCACCTTTTGCGAGCCGGGAAAAGAAGAAATTCTGATCTGCCCACCTACTTATGGCATGTATTCCATCAGTGCGGAAACCTGTGGTGTTGGCATCCGTACTGTTCCTCCGCTAGCGGATTTCCAGCCGAATGTTCCGGCTATTCTGGAACAGTTGGATGGTGTGAAGGTTATTTTCTTCTGTTCACCCAATAACCCGACCGGTACGGTACTGGATCGTGAAAAACTGATCACTGTGCTGAATGCGACTCAGGACAAAGCCATTGTCGTGGTTGATGAAGCCTATATTGAATTCTGCCCACAGTTCAGCATGATCGATCTGATCAACGATTATCCGAATCTCGTGATCACTCGCACCTTATCTAAAGGTTTTGCGCTGGCTGGTCTGCGTTGTGGTTTCACTATTGCCAACCCAGAAGTAATTGGCTTACTGCTGAAAGTCATCGCACCTTACCCGATTGCTGAGCCAGTTGCTCAAATCGCCGCTCAGGCATTAAGCCCGGCTGGATTGGAAACTATGCGTAAGCGTATCCAATGGTTGAATGAATTGAAGCAAAAATTCAAAGCCGATATTGCTGGTTTGCCATGTGTGAAAGACATCTATGATGACAACGGCAACTTCGTGCTGATCCGTTTTGCCGAGAGTGCAAAAGTATTTGCCGCGATGGTTGAGCAAGGCATTATTTTGCGTGATTTCGCGAATAAGCCGATGCTGGATAATTCCGTGCGTGTCACTATTGGTGACAAAACGGAAATGCAGGCGGTATTAACCGTGCTGCAATCACTGGCCTGATAAGGAGAACGCCGTGAGCCAAAAGCAAAAATTTCTATTCATTGACCGCGACGGTACTTTGATTGAAGAACCTGTGATCGATAAGCAGGTTGATAGCCTCGATAAATTGCGTTTTGAACCGATGGTGATCCCGGCTCTGCGTGAACTGCAGGCGGCAGGTTATGTTTTAGTGATGGTGACCAATCAGGACGGTCTCGGCACTGACAGCCTGCCACTGGAAAATTTCCAGCCGCCACAAGATCTGATGATGCATATCTTCGAATCGCAGGGCGTGACTTGGGAAGCGGTGCTGATTTGCCCACACTTCCCGCATGAAGACTGTACTTGCCGCAAGCCGAAACTCGGCATCGTCAAAGATTATATGCACTCAGGCCGCATTGATCATGCCAACTCGTATGTGATCGGCGATCGCATTACCGATGTGCAGCTGGCAGAAAACATGGGCATTCATGGTATTCGTTATAATCCAGAGACCTGCAACTGGAATCACATCCGTGACATGCTGCTGAATAAAGGCCGCAAAGCGCACGTGATCAGAAATACCAAGGAAACGCAGATCAGTGTTGATGTCGATCTGGATAAGTCTGGTGGTAATCAAATTGCTACAGGCATTGGTTTCTTTGATCACATGTTGGATCAGATTGCCACACATGCCGGCTTCAGCCTGCAATTAAGCGTGAAAGGCGATTTGCATATCGACGATCATCACACTGTTGAAGACACGGCTCTGGCGTTAGGCGAAGCACTGAAAAAAGCGCTGGGCAATAAGCGCGGTATCGGTCGTTTCGGTTTCCTGCTGCCAATGGATGAATGTCTGGCGCAAGTTGCTATCGACTTATCGGGTCGTCCATTCCTGGTGTTTGACGCGAATTTTGGCCGCGAACAGGTTGGCGAATTCAATACTGAGATGGTGCAACACTTCTTCCGCTCACTGACCGATGCCATGGCGATCACGTTGAATCTGTCTGTGACGGAAGGTAATACGCATCATCAGGTAGAAGCATTGTTCAAAGGTTTTGGTCGCGCATTACGTCAGGCGATCAAAGTAGAAGGCACTGAACTGCCCTCTTCCAAAGGTGTTCTGTAAGGGGTTCAGCATGAAACTGACTATTATTGACACCGGTTGTGCCAACCTGTCTTCAGTAAAAATGGCTATCCAGCGTTTAGGTGTTGAGCCGATTGTCAGCTGCGATGCGGCTGACATTAAATCAGCCGATAAGCTGATCCTGCCCGGTGTTGGCACCGCGAAAGCCGCAATGCGTAATCTGCAGGAACGCAAACTGGTTGATTTGATCCGCGAAGCTAAACAGCCCCTGCTGGGCTTTTGCTTGGGGATGCAAATGTTGGCACAGTCGTCTGAAGAGAGCATGGATGGCGAAGCAGATATCCAATGTCTCGGCATCATTCCAGGTAAAGTGAAACTGATGCAAGTCGGTGATTTACGCTTACCACATATGGGCTGGAACCAGATTGAGCACGATGGCACACATCCGCTGTTCAACGGCATTCCTTCCGGCAGCTATTTCTACTTTGTGCACTCTTACGCGCTGGAAGTCACCGAAGCCACACTGGCTCGCTGTGATTATGGTTCACCGTTCAGTGCGGTTGTGGGTAAAGATAACTTTTTCGGTGCGCAATTCCACCCGGAACGCTCAGGCAAACTGGGTGCGCAACTGATCCGTAATTTCCTGGAGATGTAATGATTATTCCGGCTATTGATTTAATCGACGGTAAAGTAGTTCGCCTCTATCAGGGAGACTACGGTCAGAAAACCGAATATTCCACGGATCCACAAGGTCGCTTTGATGACTATGTGGCGCAAGGCGCAACACAGCTGCATCTGGTTGATCTTGATGGTGCAAAAGACAGCACTAAACGCCAGCTCACTGTGATCCGCAAATTGTTAGCAAACACCAAAGCACCAGTACAAATCGGTGGTGGCGTGCGCACTGAGCAAGACGTGATCGACTTGTTAGATGCCGGTGCCAATCGAGTGGTGATTGGTTCTACTGCCGTGAAAGATCCGGCAACTGTGGCTGGTTGGGTTGAGAAATACGGTGTAGACAAGATTGTGCTGGCGCTGGATGTGAACATAGACGCACAAGGTCAACGCAAAATTGCGGTTGCTGGCTGGCAGGAAGACAGTGGTGTCACTATCGAAGCGCTGCTGGCGCATTATCTGCCGGTTGGGTTGAAGCATGTGTTGTGCACCGATATCTCCCGTGATGGCACGCTGCAAGGCAGTAATGTCGCCCTCTATCGTGACTTGGCGGCACAATTCCCGCAAATCAACTGGCAGGCATCAGGCGGTATTGGTGGTATTGCTGACATCGACGCACTGAAAGGTTCTGGTGTCGGTGGCGTGATCCTCGGTCGTTCACTGCTGGAAGGCAAGTTCACCGTGAAGGAGGCAATTGCATGCTGGCAAGACGCATAATCCCCTGTTTAGACGTTAAAGATGGTGTCGTTGTTAAAGGCATTCAGTTCCGTAACCACGAAGTGATGGGCGATATCGTGCCACTGGCCAAACGTTATGCCGACGAAGGTGCTGATGAGTTGGTGTTTTA
>CAIZDF010000585.1 GCA_903931645.1 uncultured Tolumonas sp. | reverse complement strand
CCGGCCCCAGTTTCGGTTCATCCAGTTTACGCAGTTCAAGATGCAGCGCACCCCAGACCAAGGCAAACGGCGCATCCGCGAGCTGTTGCTGCAAACAGGCAGCCAATTCGCTGACCTGCACGGCACGGGTAGGATCTTCTGCTATAACCTGAATGGGGTACATGCCCGCTCCTGTGGCTGTCATTCAACATCAAAATTCAGCGCGCATTGTATACCCAAAGTCATTGGCGTTGCAGCAAGGCGACAAGTGCGCGAATCCCCATGCGCATAGATAGGCTATCTGATTGGAGGGAGTAAACGCCGTTAACGACGCTGCAACTTCAAGTGCGAAGGGTATATAACAAAAGTTGCAAGGATCGCGGAAGGGTTACAGACGAGATGGCATGACACGCTGCAGATAACTGAGTAACTCATCAAACGGCAATGGTTTACTGAATAAAAAGCCTTGAATATAACTGCACTGACGTTGTTTCAGATATTCCAGCTGATCGTCGGTTTCAACGCCTTCAATGATCAGTGTCATGCCCAGATTGTTTACCAGATTAATGATGCCATCGAGCAGCAGACACTCCTGCTTTTCTGCCGGAATGCTGCGCACGAAGGTGCGATCGATCTTCACCACATCAATCGGGAAACTGCGTAAATAACTCAGCGCCGAATAACCGGTACCAAAATCGTCGATCGCGATACCGCAACCAGCCGCACGCAAGGCATGCATCCGTTGCCGATTCGATTCCTGATTACTCATCAGCAGCGATTCAGTGATTTCAAAAATGATCGATTTTGGGTCTAACCCCATATCTGCGATGGTGGTTAACCACTCACGGGCATCGAGATCAATAGTCTGGAACTCCGGTGTCGAGCGATTCACCGACATCTGGATCTGGCTAAACCCTTTACGGTGTAACTTCACCAAATCGGCGCAGGCATGCAATAAAATCCACTGCCCCAGCCCTTGAATCAAACCACTTTCTTCCGCCAAAGGAATAAATTCGACCGGTGAAATGGCGCCGCGCTCTGGATGTTGCCAACGCACCAGCGCTTCTAGTTTCACAACCCGATGCGAGTCGATATCCCAGATCGGTTGATAAACCAAAGATAACTGATGGTATTTAATGGCATTCGCCAGATCTTGCTGCAACTTGTTCCGGCTGCGCAAATTGCGGCGTAATTCACTGCTATACAGTTTAAGCGGTAAACGCTGTTTTTTCGCTTCAAATAACGCCTGTTCGGCATTACTCAGCAACACATCCGGCTCTTTGGAATCCATCGGCCACAGTGCGACACCCATGGCTGCCGCCATATATAACTGCTGATTTTCCAGCTGAAACGGCCAGTCAAAGCTGCCCATGATCTGTTTGGCGAAAATCTCTGCCTGACGACGGTTAACAATACCCGGTACCAGCAAAGCAAACTCATCACCACCGGTGCGTGCTAACAGATCGCTGGAACGGATCCGTCCTGACAAACGATGCGCCACGGCACACAGAATATCATCGCCGGTTTGGTGGTCCATGCTGGTGTTGACGGTTTTCATGTCGTTCAGATCCAGCACTAACAGCGCAAAGGGCTCTTCATAGGAACACAACCGACCGAGACTTTGAGCAAATAACTGGCGGTTTGGCAATTCGGTCAGCAGATCATAGTGGGTATGGTTATGCACATGACTTTCAGCTTCTTTTTGGGCACTCAGATCGCGGAAAATAGCTACATAACCAGTGGTTACGGCAGAGACGATCTGTTTACAGACCGTTAAAAATGCAGGGAATGGGGTACCGTCTTTCCGACGATTCCAGATCTCGCCTTGCCACAACGTCTGTTGTTCTAACGTTTGCGCTAAATGGCGATAAAAACGTTTATTCATCAGACCCGAACGCCATAATTCGACATTCAGTCCGATCACGTCGGCAGTCTTGAAACCGGTGATTTGCTCAAACGCCGGATTGACCGTCAGCACATGCATGCGGTCATCACAGATCAAAACGGCATCATTGAGATATTGCCAGATGAGACTTTGATGTTGCTGAAGGTGATTCAGCTCCCAGTCCTGGAAAACACGCGCAGGCGTTATACTTGTCTGCAGTTCATGCTGCTGCTCTGCAGTCATTTAACCATCCCCATAACCTTCAGCGCAAAATCCCGCCCACACAAGCATCCATACTAAGGTCATTTATGTTTCAAATGAATTTTGAGGATAAACGTAAGTAAAACGAAGCGCAAACGAAAGCCAAGGCATTCTCTGGTTTGATCACAAATTAGTGTCAAGCGTCATGCTTTTGAAAAAAAACGGCACCGATGTGCCGTTTTTTTAGTCAGGAAAAAGATTTTATTGAATCCCAGAATGGCGTAATAGCGCATCAATCCGCGGTTCACGACCCCGAAATGCCTTGAACAACGTCATTGGTTCGTCTGAGCCTCCTTTTTCCAGAATATATTGCAGAAAATCACGGCCGGTTTGCGGATTAAAAATCCCTTCCTCTTCAAAACGCGAGAACGCATCGGCTGATAACACTTCCGCCCATTTATAACTGTAATAACCTGCTGCATAACCACCGCCAAAAATATGCGAGAAGCTATGCTGGAAGCGGTTAAAGGCTGGCGGTACGAGCACCGCTGTTTGGCTACGGACATCATCCAGGATCTGTTGCACCCGGCCACCTTGTTGCGGGTCGTATTCACGGTGCAGACGGAAGTCAAACAGCGCGAATTCCAGCTGTCGCAGCATTTGCATCGCTGATTGGAAATTCTTCGCCGCCAACAGTTTATCCAGTTCGCTTTGCGGCAAGGCTGCCCCGGTTTCGTAGTGACCCGAGATCACAGCCAGTGCTTCCGGTTCCCAGCACCAGTTTTCCAAAAATTGACTTGGTAATTCAACTGCATCCCACGGTACACCATTAATACCGGCGACTCCGGCCACATCGATCTGTGTGAGCATATGATGCAAACCATGGCCAAATTCGTGGAATAAGGTCACCACTTCATCATGGGTGAACAGCGCAGGTTTGCCGTCAACCGGACCATTAAAGTTACAGGTCAGATAGGCTACCGGATGCTGCAATTGACCATCGCGGCGATAACGACGCCCCATGCAATCATCCATCCAGGCACCACCGCGCTTGTGCGCACGGGCATACAGATCCAGATAGAAGCTGCCGCGTAATTCACCATCAGCATCAATAATGTCGTAGAAACGGACATCAGGATGCCAGGTTTCTACCGCCAGATGTGGTTTGATACGGATGCCAAAAATGCGTTTCACCACATCGAACAAACCTTGCACTACTTTCTGTTCTGGAAAGTATGGGCGCAGCGCTTCATTTGAAATAGCGTAACGATGCTGCTTCAGTTTTTCGCTGTAATAGGCGATATCCCATGCCGCCAGCTCACTGACGCCGTGTTCCGCTTGGGCATATGCCTGCAACTCAGCCAGATCAGCTTGCGCCTGCGGGCGTGAGCGTGCTGCCAGATCACCTAAGAACGCCAGCACCTGTTCAGTAGAATGGGCCATTTTGGTGGCCAGCGAACGCTCGGCATAGTTAGCAAAACCCAGCAACTGAGCCAGTTCATGGCGCAGCGCCAGAATTTCCTCAATCAGCGGTGAGTTGTCCCATTTACCCGCATTCGGCCCTTGGTCGGATGCGCGTGTGGTAAACGCGGTATAGGCTTCTTCACGTAACGCCCGACTATCGGCATACATCATGACCGGCAGGTAAGAGGGAATATCCAGTGTAAACAACCAGCCTTCCAGCTCACGGCTTTGTGCTTGTTGTGCCGCCGCTGCTTTCGCGGAATCCGGTAAACCAGCCAGTGCGGTTGCATCGGTAATGTGTTTTACCCAGCCTTGTGTGGCATCCATCACCTGATTATTAAATTGCGAGGCCAGCTCTGATAAGCGGCTCACGATCTGGCCATAACGCTGTTGTTGTGCTTCTTCCAGTGCAATACCGGATAAGCGGAAATCACGCAGCGTATTACTCACTTGCTGCTGCTGTGCCTGGCTTAGACGACGAAATTCGTTGCTATCAGCCAATTGCTGATAGGCCTGATACAAACCAGCATGTTGCCCAACAAAGGTTTGGTATTCCGATAACAACGGCAGGCAGGCTTCATACGCTGCACGTAACTCATCGTTGTTAACGACCGAATTCATGTGACTCACCGGCGACCAGATCCGACCCAGACGGTCATCGGTTTCTTCCAGTGGCGCGACCAGATTGTCCCAGGTAAAACTGTCGGATGAACTTAAGACATCCGCAATACGTTGTTTGGCATCCGCTATCGCCTGTTGCACGGCAGGCTGTACGTGCTCTGGTTTGATCTTGCTGAACGGCGGCAAGCCATCCATGGATAACAGTGGGTTGCTCATCGACACTTACCTCAGAATACGGCGCAAAAACGGAATATTGATTCTTATTAACATGCGGGCAGAAAATCAATTTATCAACCCTTGTTATGGTTTAACATGGCTTTACGCACGAGAAGATAATGCCTTGATGTAGCGGACTTTGTTCTTTCCCCATCCGCATGCTATATCTTGAAGATTAAAAATAGAGATCAGAAGTCCCCGGGATGAACAGTCTGGGTATTCGGTGATGTGCGAACCGATAACACCAGCAAATGGAATGATCATGCTGACCTACTGGAAACACCTATTGCAGAGTTTCTCTGCCTCTCATCAATTATCCAGACGATTGCTGACCTACATTCTGGCCTGTAGCACCGTGCTTGCGTTGATCT
>CAIZDF010000584.1 GCA_903931645.1 uncultured Tolumonas sp. | reverse complement strand
CGGCAAAGACATCGTTTATTTCCACAGCTTATTCTGGCCAGCAATGCTGGACGGCGCCGGTTTCCGCAAACCAAGTAATGTTTTCGTGCACGGTTATGTGACTGTAAATGGCGCAAAGATGTCTAAATCTCGTGGCACCTTCATCAAAGCTTCCACTTATCTGCAACATCTGGACCCTGAATGTTTGCGTTACTACTATGCGGCAAAACTAAATAACCGCATCGATGATCTGGACTTGAACCTCGATGATTTCGTGGCGCGTGTAAACAGTGATGTGGTTAATAAGCTGGTTAATCTGGCATCTCGTACCGCTGGTTTTGTCACTAAACGTTTAGATGGCAAGCTGGCTGATACTCTGTCTGAACCAGCCCTGTATGCTACCTTTACTTCCGCCAGCGAACGAATTGCCGAAGCTTACGAAAATCGTGAGTTCAGCCGCGCCATTCGTGAAATCATGGCATTAGCTGATGAAGCTAACCGCTATGTTGATGAAAAAGCGCCATGGGTGATTGCTAAACAGGAAGGTCAAGAAGCTGAACTGTCGGCAGTTTGCTCAACAACACTGAATTTGTTCCGTGTATTGATGACCTACCTGAAACCGGTCATGCCTGAACTGGCTGCCCGCGCCGAAGCATTCCTGAATGTGACGTTAAATTGGACTGATATTGAACAACCGCTGCTGGCACACACAGTTGCACCGTTCAAAGCGCTGTTTAACCGCATTGATCCAGTTAAAGTTGCTGCGATGGTAGAAGCCTCAAAAGAAGAACAACAAACGGTAGCACCAAAAGCGACGGGGCCATTAGCAGATGAACCGATTGCACCAGAAATTTCTTACGATGATTTTGCTAAACTTGATCTACGTGTTGCGCTGATTAAAAAAGCGGAAGCTGTACCAGAAGCCGATAAGTTACTGCGTTTACAGCTGGATCTGGGCGGTGAAACTCGCCAGGTATTCGCCGGCATTAAATCAGCGTATTCTCCTGAACAATTGGAAGGCAAATTGACAGTGATGGTCGCAAATCTGGCACCGCGCAAGATGCGTTTTGGTATGTCAGAAGGAATGGTTCTGGCAGCAGGCCCTGGTGGAAAAGACCTGTTTGTTCTCGAACCGCACGAAGGCGCACAGCCTGGCATGCGTGTTAAATAATTAAGGAACATCACATGAAATTATCAACACTGGTTACTGCACTGTTAGGTGGAATGCTGACCTTTAGTTCAGTGGCCGCTGAAATGAGCCCGACAGAACAAGCCAACATCGAAAAAGTGGTACATCAATATCTGGTTTCTCACCCTGAAATCCTGATTGAGATGTCAAATGCACTGCGAGCAAAACAAGAAACTCAGCAAGCAGACACTGATAAAGAGTTGCTGAAACAACATGCTAATCAGATCTTTAAACAAGCTGATGATCCTGTTGCTGGTAATCCTCAGGGCAGTTTGACTATTGTTGAATTCGTCGACTATAACTGCGGTTACTGTAAACGTTCGGCGCCATTGGTTCAGGAATTGCTGAAAAAAGACAAAGAAATTCGTTATATCTATAAAGAATTTCCTATTCTGAGCGACACCTCAGTCTATGCATCAAAAGCCGCCTTGGCAGTAAATGCACTGTACCCAGCAAAATATGAAGCTTTTCATAATGCGCTGATGGCACACCAAGGTGCTCTCAAAACCAATGATGATGTCGTCAGCATCGCTAAATCCTTAGGTTTGGATTGGAGCAAAATTTCAGTCAAAGCCAATGACCCTGCCATTGATAAAAAGATTGCAATGAACCATGCCATGGCTCAGACCTTAAATATCACTGGAACACCAGCGTTCATCATTGGTGACCAATTATTACGCGGTGCCCCGCAATCGCTGGAAATGCTGGAAGACAGCGTTAAACAAGCCCGCAGTAAATAACCTATCTACAGCGCGGGGATTCATCCCCGCTCTTTTTTATACTCCACAGGTGTAATTTGAATAAGTTGACTGTTGATTTAGCCGCATTTATGCGTGACTACTGGCAAAAAAAGCCAACCGTATTACGAGGCGCTTATGCCCCTTTCGTTGATCCTATTACGCCGGATGAGCTGGCAGGGTTAGCGACTGAAGAACAAGTAGAAAGCCGTTTGGTTACTTTTGCTGATGGTAAATGGAAAGCAGCACACGGGCCATTTGAAGATTACAGCCAACTGGGTGAAAGTCATTGGGCCCTGCTCGTTCAGGCGACTGATCACTGGATCAAACCCGTTGCCGATTTAATCACCCCGTTCCGTGGTTTACCAAATTGGCGTATCGATGATGTGATGATTTCCTACTCCGTCCCTGGCGGTGGTGTTGGCCCTCATATTGATCAATATGATGTATTTATCATTCAGGGTTGTGGCAGCCGCCGCTGGCGAGTGGGAAGTGATACGCCGACTGAGCAATTCGTTGCTACACCAGGTCTATTACATGTAAACCCATTTGAACCAATCATTGATGTTGAGTTACAACCTGGTGACATTTTATATATTCCGCCCGGATTCCCGCACGATGGTTATGCTATTACCGAAGCCATGAGCTATTCCATCGGTTATCGCGCGCCAAATCAGCAAGATCTGTTTTCATCCTTTGCAGATTTCTTATTGCAAGAAGATGCTGGTCAATTACGTTATACCGACCCTGATCGTAAACTGACTACCGAACCTGGTTTAGTACCAGCCAAAGATGTGAATGATCTGCGTGCGTTGATGCAATCGCTGTTGCAAGATGAGCAGTTGTTTTCAGCCTGGTTGGGTACACAATTAAGCCAGGCAAAACACGAACTCAATAGTCTGACATCCGATGAATGGGATTTGATCCCTGATGAGCTGATCCCTGCTCTCGAAGCGGAAGATGAGCTGTATCGTTTGGGTGGACTGCGTTGCCTCTATTTCCGTGCACGGCCTGATGTTTGTGTCGTCAACGGTGAAACACTACAGATCCCAGAAGGCGGGCAAGAATTAGCGCATTTAATGTGTAACAGCACCGTATTGACCTTAGATAACCTGCAGCCTTATCTGGACAACCCAGTTTTGGTTGACTGGATTTGTCACTGGTTCAATCAAGGCTATTGGTATCTGTCCTCAGACGCCGAAGAGTAAGCATTAGCTGACTCTTGCGTCTAAAGCCTGCTGCATGAAAAATTAATTCAGCAAATAACGAACAGCGGTGCGCATATTCGATGCGCGCCCTTTAATACTGCCTAAGCAATCACTCGCTAGAAACTCACCACCGGTAGACTCAATTTTTACTTCGCCTACACGACATGGCCAGCCTTTCGCATCCTGAATGCGGATCATCCATTGTTGCCCGACACGCTCTTCTGCAAACACGCCTGGGTACACTTCATGTCCTACATAAAAACCATTAACAAAAACACTCATAATGCGCTCCTGCTGACCGATGTCTGTTGATAAAGTTGATGCTTAAATAAGCATTTCTGACGACAGATATAATCCACTGTATCTATATACAGTATTGCAAGATTATTTTTTGATCTCTTATTCCTGAGTAATTGCCTGTTTTTTAGCAAATGATAAAAACAACCCTGTAGTCGCACAGACACTGTGGACCACACGATTAGGATATTCAGGAAATGAAAACTAATATGGCGCCACACAGCTATATGTGTGGCCTTTTGATTGGGAAATGGACTAACTATTTCGCCATTGGCGTGGGCTGATATTAAACCAGCGGCGGAATGCACGAGAAAATGCACTCACTTCAGAATACCCCAGCAATAACGCCATATCTGATATTGATAGCTGATTTTGTTGCATGTAACGCGTGGCCATTTCACATCGGAGTTTATCCACCAATGTTGAAAAGCTGATGCCTTCTTTACGTAAATTGCGCTGTAGAGACCATGTTGATAACCCCATCTTTGTCGCAACATCATCTAAATTGGGTTCGCCATGCATCATCTGCAAGCGTACTTGAGTGCGCGTTTGATCGATCAGATCTTGATCGTCTGGCGTCCGGTTTAATTGTCGGATCGTCTGCCGTAACACCATCAACAATGCAGTGTCACTTTCTGGCATTGAGCAGCGAATCAAATCAGCTTTAGGAATAATTAATGAGTTGTAAGGCTGTTCAAACCAAACAGGTGCATCAAAGACTTTACTGTGTTCGTGCCATTGTTCAGGGCGAGGATGTTCAAAATGCACAGCACGCGGTGCCCAATTTTTGCCTAAGGCATAACGAATTACGTTTAAGAACATGCCTAGGGTTAATTCTGCATCTTGTCGACGACACAAGATCGCGCCATGACGAACTTGATAATCGAGACGCCAACAATCACCAATATCGACCATTTGAGTCAAGGTATGGTGCTGGTGCCATTGGAAGTCTGTTGCCATATTATGTAGTGCGTCGGTTAATGTCGGCGAACTGAGCCCGATATAACCGATCAAACCAAGCGATTGCGGTTTAAATTGTTTCCCATAATAAAGACCAAAATTATCAACGCCAGAATAGTGAGCAGCCTCTTCCATGACTCGGCAGTAATTGACCAAATCAAGACTCAACGTTGGGTTGGCGAGCAATTCTGGATTAATACCGCTGACACCGAAAATACGATCAACATCGCCGCCGTTTGAGCTGATAAAATCACTCAGCCCGGTTGCTGCTGCAGCTAATACGCCTCGGTTACTGTCAAATGCGTCTGAGATCATGCCAGTCAGCGCAGATTGACGTGCAGATATATTCATAATTGCCTCTCTCAACGCATGAACAATATAGATAACCAGAGATAAGCAATAAATGATCCAATTATTTAATTAATAAATATCAATCAGTTAAAAAAACAATGGTGCATTTGCGATACAATTTGGTGCGTAATGCCCATATTTGTTTCAACGATATTAATATCGCGTATGTCCCTGTTACCAGACCTCTTTTCTTTGTCTCTGATGTTTGTCACTGAAATACATAAAGTTGACTTTAGAGAACAAAAATTACCATCCTCACGTCAAGTTTTCTGATTTTGCTGGGAGCAAGATCACACTACGCAAAGGGGTACACCTTTTGCTTAAGTGATTAAGACTCCCTGCTCTGTCGCAGAAAGACAGATGGATCAATTAAACAGAGGTACACATCTATGCAAAAGGACATTGCTGCTCCGAGCTTAAAACGGACACTGGGCAAATTTCATCTTTGGGGAATTGCCGTTGGTTTAGTTATCTCAGGGGAATACTTTGGTTGGAGTTATGGCT
>CAIZDF010000583.1 GCA_903931645.1 uncultured Tolumonas sp. | reverse complement strand
ATGAAATGTATATGCATCATATATTTTGACGTGTGTGATATCAAGAAGGCATCGGTAGGGCATATCACACAACACTGTTGGTTGCAGTGGCTAACTCTTTGGTGAGTTCGATGGTGTACTGTGTGTTAGCGATGCACAAAAGACAGCAATGACGCAGCCCCCACAAACATACTTGCAAAACTCCGGTTCAATATTCGTTGTTGACGCGGAGAGCGTAAAAACAGTAAGACTTTCGCCGCCAGGCAGGTGTAACCCGCCATGACAATCATATCAATGGCAATCATGGTTACCATCATCATGCTGTATTGCGGCACTAATGTTTTCGTTGGATCAAGGAACTGCGGTAACACGGCCAACATAAAAACAATCGCCTTTGGATTACTGATGTTGACCAGGAACCCTTTAAGCATCATGGATAACGGATGTACTTGATGGTCGGCTTCTTGAGCAGTTTTTATCTCAGAGGGCTTTTGTTGCCACTGTTTAATGGCCAGATAGATCAGATAAGCGACACCGAACCATTTGATTAAATTAAAAGCCAGAGCTGATGTGGTTAGCACCGCCCCAACACCCGCTGCCACAATAAGAATTTGTACAGCCAGTGCGATTTGCAAGCCAATGACATTCCAGTATCCACGCAGGAAACCAAATTGAAGCCCACTGGACATAGACGCAATCGCACCGGCGCCCGGCGAAAGACTGATAACCCAACAAGCTGCGAAAAACCCCAACCACACATCAAAAGCCATCGCTATTTCTCCTGAGTATTTTTAAAAGACGATACATCAAATTGCCCAGTAGATATATGGTCGAAAGCCGGAATGCTTTAGCGATAACATTCCATTCACTGTTTGCGTGTCGTGCTCTCCAGTGAGGGGAGCAAGCTAACGTGGTGAGCGAATCAACATGCTATTTTTAATATTTGAATAAATTTTGCCTGTGATAACGATGATCGCCGCGCCAAGCAAAACCGGTGTCACTAAAAATGCCCAATCTTGATGCGTTAACATAATGAGTAAAGGGTTCGCGCCAGCAGGAGGATGCGTTGTATTGCTGATCATCATGCACGCTACGGCAGCACCTGTTGCCAAGGCTAATGTATAGGGTGAAACGCCAAGTGTATGCAAAACAAGTAAACCGATAAATGCAGTAATCAAATGACCCAAAATAACATTCTTAGGTTGAGCTAACGGACTATTTGGTAACCCGAAAACAAGCACAGTTGTGGCCCCGAAAGGCGCCATGATTAACACAACAGAATGTGGTGAATGACTGAGTAAACTTAAAATCAAAATAGCGATTGCAGCACCTAATCCAGCAATCAAAGCCGCGGTGACACGATCCATAACACCTCCAGTAGACAAAGTGGTCTACATAAATAATAGACAGGTCGGTCTACTTGTGTCAATATTATTCTCAGAGGTGCTTATGAACGAAAAACGACGCTTATTAATCAATACTGCCTTTCATTTGTTCTATGAACGTGGGATCAACAGTGTTGGCATTAATGAAATATTGAAAGTATCAGGAATTGCGAAAAAAACGCTATATGCCAATTTCGAGAGCAAAGATGATTTAATTCTTGAAACATTAGCGCAACGAGATTCAGCGTTTTTATCCTGGCTAGGTTCTGAGCTTCATCAGAGCAAAACTAATGCAGAGGTGATCATTAGTCTGTTCACTGCATTAACCAAATGGTTTTGTGGCGACGTACCAGAATTAACAAATTTCAGAGGATGTTATTTTATAAAGACATCAGGCGAATGCTCGGATGTGAATAGCCGCATCTTTCAATATTGCGTTGAACATAAACAGAAGGTGAGGGCATTGATAGCGCAACACTTAACAAGCGTTAACGATTTAGTGATTGAACAAGTCTGTTTATTAAAAGAAGGTGCGATAGTCACTGCCTATCTAAACCATGATTTAAAAGCCGCAGAAAAATGCATACCGATCGCACTGAAATTAATTACACCATAATATCTGACATGAAATCAGGTCGGTTTTTGTTTTACTACCAACTCAAACACTGCGGTTTAAGTCAGAAGGGATAAGCGAATAAACCATGGCATCAATGGACTGATTATTAAGAATGATGCGGTTTCTGGCCAATCCTTCACACACTGCATTTACTTTCTCTGCAACTCGGCGACTGGCTTTGTTATCGATACCGGCGATAATTTCAAGTCTCAGTAATCCCAGGTGATTAAAACCGAACTCAGCAACAGCTTCGACAGCTTCAGCGGCAATTCTTCTGCCTTGGGCTGACTGACGCACCCAGTAACCAATATTGCCGAGTTTGTGATTTGACCGGATTTCATTGATAGCAATGCTACCTACTAGTTTGCCAGTTGATTTATCAAAAATGCCAAGATCATAAGAAATGTTGGCAGCGATAGATTGCTCACAGATAACAAACCACTCCGCAGCATCTTTCACGGAATACGATGAATGACACCAAGGTAACCAGCGTCCAACAGTCATCACAGATTCAATTACGGCATCAACTTGTTCCGTGATATCGCCAGCGGAATAGGGACGAATAATGAGTCTGGACGTTGTAATAGGAAACATTATTTACTCAGAAACCATAATCACGTTCGACTTTTACGATACGCGTTTTGAAAGAGGAATACCATTTTTCATGGCCTAACCGTTGGGCTTCCAGGTGCTCGATATTCATTTTCCATTTTTTGATAGAAACCATGTCGGCCCAATAAGAAACAGTAATACCGATATCATTTCGAGCTGATTCAATACCAAGAAAACCGGGTTGTTGTTCAGCAAGCGCCACCATGCGGTCAGCCATTTCAGCATAACCGAGATCATCATCAGTACGCACAGAAGTAAATATAACTGCGTAATAAGGTGGTGCAGGGGTCTCAGCAATCATTGTTACCTCTCTGTTTGTGATGCTTGGTTGAATTGTGCGGTAAAACCTAACATAACCATGACGATACTGGCATATCAATTAACTCATGGTGTTAAAAGACAAAAACATAAATGCATGGTTATTACTTCAGCAACGCTGGTAAATAACGACGCATAATAATTAGTGTGTGCGGTTGTTCATCTCCGCCAGCAATTCTTTGGTTGTCATGACGACGACAGGGGTCTTAGGTGTGATGAGATTAGCCCAGCTCCAGTTGTGGTGGTCAATAATTGATTTTGCATCCAAGTGCGGACGATCAGCGGTTGTATGGGCATCAGCAATCGCAACGACATTAAAGTTATGACTCACCGCTGAACGCAAGGTGGTGTCGACGCAAAAATCGGTCGCACAACCAGTAATAATGATGCGCTCGGGTGCCAACGCTGCCAGTACTTGGCTTAACACCGTATCGTAAAAAGAGTCGCAGATGGTTTTCTCAACAACGATATCAACGGGCTGTTTCTCTAATTCATCGAGGAGGGTCCATCCTTTAGTATGCGGTGTTAAACCTTCTTCATCATGGCCATTGTGTTGAATGAAGATAACTTTTCCGGTGTTATTTCGAATAGCTGTTGAGAGTTGATTTATGTTCGCGATAACTACGTTGCTGTTATAACGGGGTGTCTGGAATAGTGCTTTTTGCATATCAATGACAATCAATACATCCACAGTGGTCAACCTAT
>CAIZDF010000582.1 GCA_903931645.1 uncultured Tolumonas sp. | reverse complement strand
GGCTAACTAGCCAAAAATTAACAGAATTTTTGTCCGTTGGACACGTTGATGACAGGGGTAATTCATGAAATTTGCTAAGTCTGCGCTTGTAGTTGGTGTATTACAGTTCGCTTTGGCAGCTGGTGCTTATGCACAATCTGACTTTGAAGCTATTAAAGCGGCCGGTGTTATCAAAATTGGTACTGAAGGAACTTATGCGCCGTTCACCTATCATGATGCCAGCGGAAAACTGACCGGTTTTGATGTTGAAATTGCTCAAGAAGTGGCAAACCGTCTGGGTGTTAAAGCAGAATTTATTGAATCAAAATGGGATGGTTTGATCGCGGGTGTTGATGCTAAACGTTACGACTTAGCCGTTAACGAAATTACCATCACGCCAGAACGTCAGGCGAAATATGATTTTTCTGATCCATATATCGCATCTAAAGTGGCATTAATTGTGCGCAGCGACAATGATAGCATCCATACTTTTGCTGACATTAAAGGCAAAAAGACCGCGCATGCACTGAGCAGTAACTATGCAAAGCTAGCTAAAAGCTATGGTGCTGAATTAGTGGGTGCAGAAGGTTTTAGCCAAGAAATTGATCTGATCGCGTCACGTCGTGTCGATGCGACTATCAACGACAGTTTGTCGTTCCTTGATTTCAAAAAACACAAACCTGATGCGCCACTGAAAATCGCTGCGACAGAAAAAGACGCGCAGTTACAGGGAATTCTGTTGCGCAAAGGTAATCCTGATCTGGTGCAAGCCATCAATAAAGCATTGGCTGACGTGAAAGCAGACGGCACTTACCTGAAAATTTCGAACAAGTATTTCGGTACTGATGTTTCTCATTAATTCATCTGAAATAAACAAGGAGCTGTAACGTGCCTGCCTGGTTACAGTTAATGATTGATTCTTTCTGGCCCCTGCTTTCAGCGGGGCTTATTTTTACTGTGCCGTTGACATTGATCACCTTCGTCGGTGGCATCATTCTTGGGTTTATTATTGCGCTGATCCGGCTCTACGGGCCAAAACCACTGATTGCGCTGGTGCGTTTTTATGTCTGGTTGATCCGTGGCACACCATTGTTAGTGCAGCTGTTTCTGATTTTTTACGGCCTGCCAAGTGTCGGTATCGTGCTTGATGCTTTTCCGGCTGCGGTGATTGGTTTTACGCTGAATGTTGGTGCATATACCTCAGAAGTGATCCGCGCAACGTTGGCATCAGTGCCGAAAGGGCAATGGGAAGCGTCTTATTCGATTGGCATGAACTGGACGCAAGCCATGCGCCGTATCGTGCTGCCACAAGCTGCACGTATCGCGGTTCCGCCATTATCGAACAGTTTCATTTCACTGGTAAAAGACACTTCGCTCGCGGCTGCGTTAACGGTGCCTGAGCTGTTTCAAGCTGCACAACGTATTGCAGCGGTAACCTATGAACCGCTGATCTTATATACCGAAACGGCCATCATCTATTTGCTGTTTAGTTCAGTGTTGTCTTCACTGCAGGAAAAACTGGAAATCAGACTGGCGCGACATACAGGTGTAGAGGAGACGCAGGCATGATCCAGTTATCCCAAATTGAGAAAAAATTCGGCAAACAGACTGTGCTGAAAGGCATTGATCTGACTATTGCCGAAGGCAGTGTCACTGCGCTAATCGGCCCATCAGGTAGCGGTAAAAGCACTTTATTGCGCTGCGTTAATTTGTTGGAAATTCCGCAAGCGGGTGAATTGAAGATTGGTCAGGAGCAGATCCAGTTCAGTGGTAAAAACCATTATGGGCGCAATGAGATCCAACGTATTCGTCAGCAGACCGGCATGGTGTTTCAAAGTTTCCAACTTTTCCCGCATTTGACTGTTGTTGAGAATGTGATGGAAGGCTTAATTACTGTCCAGAAATGGGATAAAGAAAAAGCCAGACAACGCGCACTCGATCTGCTGGAAAAGGTGGGTATGTCGCATAAAGCCGATGCATGGCCTAATACGTTATCGGGTGGTCAGCAACAACGTGTGGCGATTGCACGGGCATTGGCGCCATC
>CAIZDF010000581.1 GCA_903931645.1 uncultured Tolumonas sp. | reverse complement strand
TTCTGATCAGTAATGGAGCCTGGATCAACGCGCATCAAATGAGCGAAACCTTTTTAAGTATCCCACGCAGCGAATTTTTAGGCTTGCCAATCTTAAGTTGGTGCTCAGTGGTGGCAATTGCCGCTATTTATTACCTGATGCGCCACCGCCAGTTAGGCCGCAAAATTTACTCTGCCGGCAACAGCCCAACCGCCGCATTTTACACTGGCATCAATGTCGGCAAAATGCAGTTCGTTGCATTCACCATCTCAGGTTTGTTCGGCGGCTTATGCAGCTATCTGTGGATCTCTCGCTATGCCGTTGCTTATGTCGATGTTGCCAATGGTTTTGAATTACAGGTCATCGCATCTTGCGTGATCGGGGGGATCAGTATTGCAGGTGGCACGGGGAAAGTTGTTGGTTGCGTCTTAGGCGCATTGTTCCTCGGCATTATTAACAACGCCTTACCAGTTATCGGTATCTCTCCATTCTGGCAAATGGCTATCTCGGGTGCAGTCATCATTATTGCTGTCGTTGCGAACTCCCGTTCAGAACGAAAACTGGGACGCATCATCTTGCGTAAAGCAGTTCAAAACGCCTAAGTATTGACCAAGCGGAGAATGAATTTATGGAACACGTAAACGACCACAAAATATTAGGTTCAGAGACAAAACCAAAACGGAACTGGCTGAAATACGCCATGACATGGGAATCGTTCTTACTGATGACTGCGGTTGTGGTCTTCATTATGAACAGTATGGCGTCGCCCTACTTCTTAGACCCTTGGTCATTATCAGATGCTACTTTCAACTTCACAGAGAAAGCGATAGTAGCCTTGCCGATGGCATTGATCATCATCGTGCGTGAAATTGATATTTCTGTTGCTTCGATTATGGCGTTGTCATCCGTTGCAATGGGCATTACTGCACAACATGGTTTTGGCGTTACATCAATCTGTGTGATTGGTTTAACTATTGGAACACTGTGCGGTTTCTTTAATGGCTTATTAGTCACTCGCTTAAATATACCGTCCATTGTGGTTACCATTGGAACCATGAGCTTATTCCGGGGTATTGCCTATATCGTCTTAGGTGATCAGGCAATTGGTGACTATCCGAAAGGCTTTACCTATTTTGGTCAAGGTTATGCTTTCTCCTATTTCAGCTTTGAATTTGTCTTCTTCGCAGTCATGGCTGTCATTTTTTATGTTGTCTTACAAAAGAGTAATATTGGTCGCCGGATTTACTCGATTGGCAACAACCCAACTGCATCGTTCTACACCGGTATTAACGTGGCGGGTTACAAATTAGTGCTGTTTACTTTGCTTGGCCTGTTTAGCGCTATTGCCGCCATCATGCTGACCTCGCGTCTTGGTAGCACCCGCCCCACCATCGCTTTGGGTTGGGAAATGGGCATTATCACCATGGTCGTTTTGGGTGGCGTTAGTATTCTGGGCGGTTCAGGCACCATTGTCGGCGTCGTGTTGTCGGTCTTTCTGATGGGGTTGGTAACAGTCGGCTTAGGTCTGTTGAATGTACCAGGTATCGTGATGTCGATTATTATCGGCTGTATGTTGATTGGCGTTATTGCGTGCCCGATTTTACTGAAGCGCATTCTGAAGAGAAAAAGCTAATAAGATATTGCGGGTAATAGCCCAATTAACCGTGAGTTAACGTCGGTTCTTTTATCTTCCTTAATATCTCAAAAATAAATGCCATGGTGAATATCATGGCATTTATTTTTCTCCACACAGTTCCATACAATTATGGTTTTGATTAAAACCATACAGACAAAATAGATTAAACTTAAAGTTAAATTGCCATACTCCAACACGAGAGTATTCAATGACTTCTTCCGCTAAAAAACTCTCCGCCGGCCATTGCCGTCAGCTCGGTGCGACTCCTGAAGGTCACGGCACTAACTTTGCCATCTGGGGTCGGTTGGCGAAATCCATGGAGCTGCTGCTGTTCCATTCTGAAAAAGATGAACAGCCTGACATCATCACTCTGTCGGAAGAAGAATATCGCTCCGGCTATTATTGGCATGTGCATGTCACCGGAGTCACGGCGGGGCAGCTCTATGCCTGGCGAGTCAAAGAGGCTTTTTCAAACGCACCCGGCACGCATTTTGACCCGGAAAAAGTACTGTTAGACCCTTACGGACGGCGCATAGTGTTATCGGAAAATTATGACCGCCAGCTATCAGCAAAACCGGGTAGTAATCTGCACTGTTGCGCCAAAAACGTGGTGGTCGATCTGCGGCATTATGATTGGGAGGATGATCATTATCCCCGCC
>CAIZDF010000580.1 GCA_903931645.1 uncultured Tolumonas sp. | reverse complement strand
CTAGGCTTTCTCAGTATCGTCGGTGTCGGGTTGGTCAACCGTTCCTGGCTCTCTAAACTGAACTTGCTACTCGTTGCCCGTATCTCAGCGATCATCATCACCGTTATCTGTATCATTGGTGGTTTGTCTGTGCTGACATACAAATTGGGTATTACCCAAGGTATGAAAATAACCTTCTTCCCAATGATTATTCTTTCTTGGACTATCGAGCGTATGTCGATCCTGTGGGAAGAAGAAGGCCCTAAAGAAGTATTCAAACAAGGCGGCGGTTCATTACTAGTTGCTGTGTTGGCTTATCTGGCGATGAATAACGGTTTGATCCAGCATCTGACCTTTAACTTCCTTGGATTACAGCTGATCATCATGGCAACCGTATTGGTGATGGGTAACTACACCGGCTACCGTCTGTCTGAGCTTAAACGGTTTAAACCGTTAGCTGACGAACTGCATAAGAAGTAAATGCCATGTGGCTTTTAGAGAAGTACACCTCACCTTTTAAGCTGGCTCAGCTCGGCATTATGGGCATGAATCAGCGTAACGTAAGTTATATCGGGCGCTATAATCCGCGCTCGTTATACCCGTTAGTAGATAACAAGCTGAAAACCAAACGCATCGCGGTTGATGCTGGTGTTACCGTGCCAAAACTAATCGGTACGATACAACATCAGCATGAAGTGACCAAGATATCAGAAATGGTTAAAGAGTGGCCGGGGTTCTGTATTAAACCGGCCCGCGGTTCAGGTGGCAAAGGCATTCTGGTGATCATGCGTCATGAAAATGGCCTGTATTACAAACCGAATGGCAGCTCTTGTACCACAACTGATCTGGAACGCCATATCACCAATATTCTGGCTGGTCTGTTTTCTTTAGGCGGCAAGCCGGATTTCGTGCTGGTGGAAGATCTGATCCAATTTGATGATGTGTTTGATGGTTACTCGTATGAAGGGGTTCCTGATACCCGCGTTATCATTTTCAAAGGTTTTCCGGTAATGGCGATGATGCGTCTTTCCACTGCCTCATCGGATGGTAAAGCAAATTTGCACCAAGGCGCCGTTGGCGTGGGGCTTTGCCTGCGTACGGGTAAAGCACTGCGTGCCGTGCAATATAACAGCCCGATGCGTTACCACCCCGATACGGGTCGCGACCTGTATGATTTGCAGGTACCACACTGGGAAAAACTGCTGAATCTATCTGCAGCTTGTTTTGAAATGTCTGGCCTTGGTTACATCGGTACCGATATCGTATTGGATAAAAAACGTGGACCATTGCTGCTGGAACTGAATGCCCGTCCAGGCTTGTCTATTCAAATAGCGAATGGCGCTGGTTTATTACCTCGTCTACGTAAAATTGAAAAGATGGCTGACAGTGATATCAAAAAGATGAGTGTTGCTGAACGCGCGAAATATGCCATGGATAACTTTGGTGTATTTCAACCATAAGCCAGTTGCTTGTTAAAGATAATGAAACAAAACGGCCCTTTTAGGGTAATGCCGATCAGTTAAGCATTGACTGACGGATAAATCGGATCAAAATCCAGAGATCTCAAGTCTCTGGATTTTTTTATGTTACTTTCTGATGCAT
>CAIZDF010000579.1 GCA_903931645.1 uncultured Tolumonas sp. | reverse complement strand
TCCCGCAAACCTTGCATCAAGCGTTGATAGTAGCGCAGGTTATGAATGGTATTCAGTCGGGCACCTAAAATCTCATTACAGCGATCCAAATGATACAAATAAGAACGGGTATAATTTTTACAGGTATAACAATCACATTCTGCATCTAGTGTAGAGGTGTCATCTCTATGTTTTGCATTACGAATTTTGACAACGCCATTAGTCGTAAACAAGTGACCGTTACGCGCATTGCGGGTTGGCATTACGCAGTCGAACATATCGACACCACGGCGAACACCTTCCACCAGATCTTCCGGTTTACCAACACCCATCAGATAACGAGGTTTATCCTGCGGCAGT
Organism: uncultured Tolumonas sp.; assembly: GCA_903931645.1. Taxonomy (GTDB): domain Bacteria; phylum Pseudomonadota; class Gammaproteobacteria; order Enterobacterales; family Aeromonadaceae; genus Tolumonas. The sequence goes on along the minus strand of CAIZDF010000579.1, from coordinate 1,977 downwards.
TGCGGACAAACATGCTCCAAAATCCGGTGCATATCCTCTTTCGGCTCACCAACAGCCAAACCACCGACGGCATAACCATCAAAGCCAATCTCAACCAGTGCTTTTAACGACACATCGCGCAGATCTTCGTAGACCCCGCCTTGCACAATACCGAACAACGCATTCTTGTTTTCAAGTTCGTTGAAACGTTGACGGGAACGAGCAGCCCAACGCAAAGATAGTTCCATCGATTTTTTGGCAATATCGTGTGTAGCCGGATATGGCGTACATTCATCAAAAATCATCACGATGTCAGAACCAAGATCGTGCTGAATTTCCATTGATTTTTCAGGTGACAGGAAAACCTTTTCGCCATTGATCGGGTTACGGAAATGCACACCTTCTTCTTTTATCTTGCGGATATCACCGAGGCTGAAAACCTGGAATCCGCCTGAATCGGTCAGAATCGGACCATGCCAATTCATGAAATCATGTAAGTCACCATGTTTGCGCATGATGTCTTGGCCCGGACGTAACCACAGATGGAAAGTATTTCCCAGCAAGATCTGCGCACCGGTTTCTTTGACCTCTTCCGGTGTCATGCCTTTTACTGTGCCGTAGGTGCCGACAGGCATAAAGGCTGGCGTTTCAACCACACCACGATCAAACACTAAGCTGCCACGACGCGCGCGGCCTTGGGTCTTTTTCAGTTCAAATTTCATTTTTTTCCTTAACGTCAGAGAAACAGTCTGACTGTTTTAACGGGCATTAGCCCTGAGTGGCATTGGTTTGCCGTGTAATAAACATGGCATCGCCATAACTAAAGAAACGATAACCGGATGTTATTGCTTCCTGATAGGCCCGCATCACATGTTGATAACCTGCAAACGCAGATACCAGCATGATCAGTGTCGAGCCGGGTAAATGAAAATTAGTGATCAGCGCATCAACTACCTGATATTGATAGCCGGGATAAATAAAGATGCTGGTATCACCAAAGAAAGGTGAAAGTGGTGTGCCTGCTTTTAATGATGCCTGAGCTGCCGTTTCTAACGAACGCACGGACGTTGTTCCTACTGCAACAACTCGTCCTCCCCGCGCGCGAGTAGCATTAATCTTTTCAATCACCTCTGCAGGCACTTCTGCGTATTCGCTGTGCATCTGGTGATCTTCCAGCCGTTCAACCCGCACTGGCTGGAATGTGCCAGCACCAACATGCAACGTGACAAAAGCGGGTTCGATGCCCTTTTGTTGTAATGCATCCAACAGCGGCTGATCAAAATGCAGCCCGGCAGTCGGTGCGGCTACTGCACCAGGGCGTTCATTATAAACAGTCTGATAACGCTCTTTATCAGAGTTTTCATCTGGACGATCAATATATGGCGGCAGCGGCATATGGCCGATCTGATTCAGAATATCCAATACTGGTGTTTCACCGGCAAAATGTAATTCGAATAACGCGTCGTGCCGGGCTACCATTTCTGCAGAATAACCCTGCTCCAGTAAAATAACGGTGCCAGCTTTCGGAGCCTTCGAAGCACGGACATGCGCCAGTACTCGATGAGTATCGATAATTCGCTCAACCAGGATCTCCAGCTTGCCACCACTGGCTTTCTGACCAAACATGCGAGCAGGGATCACTCGGGTATTATTGAAAACCAGCAGATCACCAGGCTGAAGCAATTCCAATACATCTCGAAATTGCCCTTGTTTGATTTCACCGCTATTACCATCCAGCTTCAATAAACGGCTGGCACTACGCTCTGGCATTGGATAGCGAGCAATGAGTTCGTCGGGCAAATCAAACTGAAAATCAGATACAAGCATGGGGAGAATTCTCTTGAAAAAACGCGGCTAGTCTATTGGTTAGAAATAGGTGAATCAAGTTGTTCTGATAGTGGCGAAAATGCTATTTCCCAACTAGGTTAATCGATAAGCACTTATACAAATGGAAGATACTGAATATGCTGCGTTCTATTATGATTTTTATCATTTTTT
>CAIZDF010000578.1 GCA_903931645.1 uncultured Tolumonas sp. | reverse complement strand
GAGAAGCGGTGTTGTCGCCAAAGTAACGCGCCACAGAACCGTGCGCTGCCTCATGCAGGGTAATCGCGAACAGAATCGGGATAGCTGCGATGGTAATAGTTTGAATTAACTGATCTATTTGCATAATTTCAAATACCGAACGGTGCGATATCGCCCATGCCTTGACGTAACAAAACGGGTTTATCGCCGGTCAAATCGATGACGGTAGTGAAATCGCTGCCCGCCGCCCCGCCATCGATCACCGCATCCACCTTCTTCTCCAATAATTCTCGTATCAATTCCGCATCGGTCAGCGGCCAAGGTTCATCAGGCAAAATCAGCGTGGAACTGGACATTGGCTCACCCAACTCTTCGAGCAAAGCCAGCGCCACTGGATGATCGGGAATACGTATACCGATCGTGCTGCGCTTTGGGTGCTGCAAGCGCTTGGGCACTTCCTTGGTCGCCTCAAGTATAAAGGTGTAACTGCCCGGCGTATTGGCCTTAAGTAACCGGAATTGGGCGTTATCCACCCGCGCGTAGTTTGAAATTTGTGATAAATCGCGACACATCAGCGTTAGAAAATGGTCATCATCCAGACGGCGTATCTGGCGTATGCGGCTCAACGCATTCTTGTCGTCCAACAGGCAACCCAGCGCATAGCAAGAGTCGGTGGGATAAACCACGATGCCGCCGTCTTTGAGTATCGCCACGGCCTGATGAATCAGCCGCATGTTGATATTGTTGGGATAAATGGTGAAAAATTGTGACATAGTCGCTAATGCTTCCATTAAATATTACTGTTCTATGTGATTTTATAGATTGTACTAATATCAGTTTTTACTACTGCCGGTGGCAGACCGGCAACTGGCTACTTTGGCTGCGTCCATGTTAAATTTTAATGATGCGCCCAAACTGCGTTTTCTTTTGCAGCAAAAGAACAAAGACAACGAAGTTGCAGTGAGGCATCGCCGAAACTAAAAGGCTACCCCGGTTTGCCGTGCATGCCTGTTTGATCACAAACAGGCGGCATTCCCTTGATAGCCAGCAAACAGCGGGGCTGCGGAACTCGCACGATCCACTAGCGGCCACGTGCTCAAACAGTGTTGGCTCAGCCAACCTTCATGTTATTTGTTTCGCCGAAACTGTTGCAATGCTGTGCATCGCAACACGTTTTCACCCAACTACACCGCTGTTCACTGGTTATCTGCGGCGACTCGCAGGGGATACGGTACTACTGAATGTACGCAATTTCATTGTAAAATCTAACTTAAAGCTTTCCAATTACCCACTGCAATTCTCTATAAAGCCAATATTACTTTAAAGCCTCCCATACTGGGCGGCAGATCAGTGGCAGATCGGGCAAACGGCCCAGATCGCGGTAACTTTCATCCGGCCCGTGAAAATCCGAACCGCAAGACGACATCAAGCCAAATTCCTGCGCATAACGCGAGAACTCGGCATATTGCTCGGGCGTATGACTGCCCGTGACGACTTCCAGTGCATCGCCACCCAGTTGGACGAACTCGGTGAGTAAAATATGCATGGTCTGTTTGCCCATGCTGTGCCGCCCGACCATGTAGCGCCCCGGATGCGCGATGACGGCGATACCACCGCTCTCCTTGATCCAGCGGATGGCATCACTCAGCACAGCCCACTGGTGCGGCACATAGCCGGGTTTGCCGGTCGCCAGATAGCGGTTAAACACACTTTTTACGTCTTTGCAGTGACCGGCTTCGACCAGATAACGGGCAAAGTGGGTGCGGCCTATCATATTCGGATTGCTAGCGTATTTAAGCGCGCCCTGAAACACGCCACCGATACCGGCACGCGCCAGTTCATCGGACATTTTCATCGCCCGTCCGGTGCGTCCGCCGCGCACCGACTTTAAACCAGCTTGCAGCGCAGGATTAGCGGGGTCTATTCCCAGCCCCACAATATGCAAAGTGTGTTTCCGCCATGTTACGGAGATTTCCACGCCGTTGACAAACTTCATGCCGTGCAGAGCTGCGGCGGCACCCGCTTCCGCCAGACCGTCCGTATCATCATGATCGGTCAGAGCCAGCATTTTCACACCGCGCAACGCCGCACGATTGACCACTTCGGTCGGAGTGAGGGTACCGTCAGAAATATTGGAATGGCAATGCAGGTCGTAATCAAGCAAGAGAATAGCCCGGGTTAATCTGATAAGTTGCAGCAATACTCATGCGTCACCCCCGCCCTTTTTCATGACTTTGCCTTCTTCGGCACGACGACGGCGCACTTCCTTGGGATCTGCGATCAGCGGACGATATATTTCGATACGGTCTTTGTCGCGCAACACGGTCTCAGGCTTGGTCAGTTTACCGAAGATGCCCAGTTTATGTGCGGACAGATCCAAGCCTGGAAATTTGGCTAATATACCGCTGGCTTCTATACCTTGCATCACCGTGGTGCCGACAGGCACCTCTTTCTTCAGCAGTACCTGCACATCAGCCAGTGCATAAACCACTTCTATGTTGATAGTCATACGTTTGGATAAACCTTTTCTGCGCGATAAATAAATGCGTCCACGAAACTGTTGGCAATGTAGTGAAACACCGGGCCGACCAGCTTTTCCAGTAATTTACTGGAAAACTCATAACTCAAACGGAATTCTATTTTACAGGCTGAATCGCTCAAAGGGATAAATCTCCAGCAGCCATCTAACTGGCGAAACGGCCCGTCCTGCAAGGTCAT
>CAIZDF010000577.1 GCA_903931645.1 uncultured Tolumonas sp. | reverse complement strand
TGCGTTTTCATATCCAAATAATACATACGATATGCCATCGACACATCGGGATGCTTAGCAAGATAAAGCACATATAAGTAAAAGGCACTCAGTGCCAGAAACGTCAGGATAAAGAGAAATTTAACACCACGAGTCATCATTAGTACTGACCTCATTATTGTTTGCGCCAATCCTAATTCAGAACACAGAGAAACAACAGAGAGTGATGGCTTGATCACATAAAAATATATCTATTCAGATAACTTGACAGTCGAAGCAACCGTTTTCACCTGCTTTTTGATATAGATAAAGAACCGTGACGCTTAATACTTATACACTAAATGCATCTATTACTGGCAGGATACCACTTATGAATATGAATCATGCTCAGCGACTGATACTCAGTAATCAATATGAAATACTGAGTAAGCTGAATCCTGAAAAGGCTGATTATTACCATCGCTGCAAGACTATTGTAGAACGTGGTTACTGTTTACAGATGCTGGAACTGGAAAAAGAATTTGGTCATCTGACTGAAGAAACGTGCAGAGAAGTGATTGATACACTGGAAATGCATCACGCGCTTAAAGTTTCCTATGAAAACTTATCAGCTGAAGATCAGGCGCAAATTTCTGCATCACGCTTAGATTTCATTGGTTATGCCAGAGGCTATGAACGGGAACTAGCCGATTATGTCTGTTATTTGTTAGATGTAGAAAAACGTTTCCCCGATTTAGGTAAATGCTGTGCAAGTTTAAATTCTGAAATGGCAATGCATGACAAATATGAGCGTATGTTAGCGGAGTGGCGTGATTGCCCACGCCAATACAAATTATCTATTCAAGAAATTCGTAATATCATCACTGCTTAATAATTTGATAATCAGCCAACCATCTTCTAACGAAATGACTGGCTGATTATTTTTATTCCGATGCAGCTAATTGTGTAATTTGTTCGGCCAATAGATTCTTTTTCTGCTGCCAGTATCCGGCTATCAACATCCCTACGACCATAGCAAGAATAAAGACAATTGCGGGCCAACCAATCAATGCCACCATAGCAATTGCCGGCCCCGGACAAATACCAGCAAGCCCCCACCCTGCGCCAAATATCAAAGCACCAAAGACCAACTGGCGATCCAGCGCTTTTTTAGTTGGCAAATGCAAAGCAGCGCCATTCCATGTTTGTTGGCGTTTTTTAATAAGAAAGTGATACCCCGGAGTAAAGACAGCCAAAGCCCCGCCCATCACTAACATCAATGATGCATCCCACTCCCCGGTAATATTAAGAAAACCTACAACTTTATCGGGTTGCATCATGCCAGAAAGTGCTAATCCGAAACCGAAAAGAGCACCGGCAATTAAAGTAATCAAAGCTCACCTCTTAATGAGTCATAGCAACAATGAATGCACCAGAAAATATAAATAATCCGGTTGCCACCAATGAACGGACTGAAAAACGGCCAATGCCACAAATACCGTGTCCACTGGTGCAGCCATTTGCCAAACGAGAACCAATGCCGACTAAAAGTCCTGCCAATATCATCAACGGTGATATTTCAAGTTTTGCGACCTTAAGATGTAACGCATACGTTGCAACACTGGCCCCGAGGGTCGTACCCACTAAAAATAAGATACGCCAGCGTTT
>CAIZDF010000576.1 GCA_903931645.1 uncultured Tolumonas sp. | reverse complement strand
GCTGTAATGTGGTCATAAACTGCTGTTTACGGGTCAGACATTCGCGAGCCAACCCTTCATCACCACCACTGATTGCTTGGCGCGCTAAACCATCCCAACGTGTCACTTCCTGCTCGGTTTTATCCTTACCGGAACGCATCAGCTCATATTCTGCTCGCACATCCAGTAATGCCGATTCCGCACGCTGGATCTGCTCTTCCAGCTCGCGCACGATCTGGCGGGCATCACGCCCTGGATCAGCCGCCGCATCCAGTGCATCATTAGCCAGCCCTTTGATAGTACGGGATAATTTTTCAAAAATACCTGACATAACACGCTCCGCTTATTGCATTCTTTGATTACAAAACCGTTCATTACATGCTGTGTTTTACACTGCTGTTATTACGACCAAGAATCATCATTACCGCCGTCGTCAAATGACGAGGAATCATCGTCCCAACCGGCGCTATTATCGTCATTGCTGCCATCAAATTCCGGTAAATCATCGCGTGCACGCTCAGGGTTTTCGCGATTTGCTTCATCACGATATACCACGGTTTCATGCTGACGATTCCCGGCCAGCATTTCGCCTAAGACAACACCAGCAACAACACCACCCACACCACCAAGCATGCCGCCGGATGAGGTATTGTTATTGATGATCACGGGCGGCGGCGTTTGTGGTTGCGGATCATGCCAGCCCCCTTGTTGTGGTGGCTGCATCACCGGCTCAAATGTTGGCGCAATAGCAGGGGCAGGTAATTCGCCACTGCGTGCAGCCTGCTGTAAACGAGCCATTTCAGCCTGCAAATGGCGCAGCTGTTCGTCTGCTAGCGGCGTGCCTTCTTTGCAATGGGCAATGGCTTGCATCAGCGCCTCCCGATGGGTAGCTAATGCGCTATTAATCTGTTGTTTCTGCGTAGATGAATAAGTGGCTGCACGACATTCCAGTTCGCTATCGCGTACCGTTTCGGCCTGTTGTAATAACAAAGCCAACTGTTCCTGCGCTTTTGCTGCCAACCGGTGTTGTTGTTCTTTGGCCCGTTGTGCATCAGCCCGATTCATCCACAAGTAAATCACCAGTAACACGCCGCCTAACAACAATAACACCACCGCAAAATAGGAAATCATCGATTTGCCACCACTGTCTTGGTGCTCGCTTTTGGTGGGATGGACCGTTGAGGAGGAAGTAGCACGAGTGTTCGACTGCAAAAATGCCTGTCGTTGTAAGGCCGCTTTTTCCGCATTATAGATTTCCTGGAACAATTGCGGTTTTTTCGCGAAATGCAGTGCAGGATCCAGCTGTTGTGCTTTCGTCAATTCAGCCAATGCGTCCTGATGACGCTTTTCTTTGGCTAATACCTGCCCTAACTCATAATGCGCCATCGCACTGTTGGGTTTATCTTGCAGGGTTTGTTGCAGCAATTGCTCAGCAAGAACAAAATTTCCGGCATGAACAGCATCTGAAACTTCTTTCGGTGATGGCACAGCCCATGCGGGTGATGCCAAAACCAGCAGCAACCACAGCATAAATCGTTTCATGGTATTCATTCCTCTTTGTTATCTATTAAGGATGATCTACTGCTTAATAACAAAAGAGCAACATATTTCTTGTTACCGAATATTCTGTCAATTTTACAGGTAAAAAATCACGATGCAGTTCAGACAGAAATGAGCAAGCCATGCGGTATATACGGCAAATAAAAGAGGGGTAAAACGCAGAAAAACGAAGGGGCGACATCATGTCACCCCTCTACAGGCATCGGTGCCTAAACCGAAGTATTACGTGGAGCACAAAATTTCCGTTGTACACTGCGCAGGCATCCTTGCAGGCATCATCGCCTTCCATGGGGTCACATTTCACGACCGGCTTCCTGCATAACCGCTGTTCCATCACCGGTTATCACCCGTTCCCTTTGGTGTCCCTGTAACCGCATCCGGCGGTTCTTCCCGTGTCTCATCCCTAAGGTGATGGTTCATCCAGATCCATCCCAGACGTCCTGTATGATTAATACTAGTGTGCAATTCGAAATAATGTGGTTACGTTTTAAACAATAAATGGATGAGAACGGATTTTGATAACGGTAGATCGATGAAATATCAATATGATATGTGAATTTTGAACGATTAAAATCACCACAGAAACTGTCTTGGCGTACAGTAACTATGGCAAATATCCTACACGCCGATCAGCTTAAAACGACATCAAGAATTGGTGCTATTTCGTTCAGTCAGTAAGTGCGGATATTTCCGTAACGCGGCACGTAGTTGGTCGTAAGTTAATCCCAACGCCTGCGCGGTACGCCGTTGATTAAAATGCTGTTGCTGCAACGCACGCTGGATCAAACTTTGTTCAAGCTGCGCCAGTTCCGCTTTTAAATCACAGGCCCCTACCGGTGATACTGATAGCGCGATAGTTGGTTCCTTAGTTGCGCCATTCTGCGAAGTCGTGCGCCAAGGGCTGATGAAAGGATCTAACACCATTTCAGCCACGGGTTTGGTCGGATCGGCATGCCGGTAGATGCTGCGCTCCACCACATTTTTCAGCTCGCGTACATTACCCGGCCAATCATGCACCAGCAGTTGTTGCATCGCTTGCGGCGCAAACCCCGAGAAAAAGTCATAACCCAATTCCAGACACATACGCAGCGCAAAATGCTCGGCCAGCTCGGCAATATCTTCTTTGCGATAACGCAGCGGTGGCAGGTTCAGCACATCAAACGCCAGCCGATCTAACAAGTCACCGCGAAAGCGCCCCTGCATAACCAGAGCAGGTAGATCTTCATTGCACGCGGCGACTACCCGTACATCGACCTGCAGCGTTTTACTGCCACCGACGCGCTCAAAGCGGCCATATTCAATCACCCGTAACAATTTTTCCTGCACCGGTAAACTGGCAGTGGCGAGTTCATCTAAAAACAAGGTGCCACCATCGGCGCGCTCAAAAAGCCCAGCCCGACTACGCGTCGCCCCGGTAAAAGCGCCCATCTCATGGCCAAACAGTTCGGATTCCAGCAGAGTTTCGGTCATGGCCGCACAATTCACCTGCAGATAAGGCTGTTGCCAGCGCACCGACAGATAGTGCAACCGTTCCGCGATCAACTCTTTGCCAGTGCCGCGCTCGCCCACCAATAACACCGGCCGATTCAGCGGTGCCACTTGCGACGCTTGTTGCAGCACCTGATGCCAAAGCTCAGAGCTACCGATCACTCGTTGTTTTGGTGTGGTCATTTT
>CAIZDF010000575.1 GCA_903931645.1 uncultured Tolumonas sp. | reverse complement strand
GGGCGCCTGGTATAACTGCCAGCATAGAATGAGAAGGGTGATCCCATCTTCAGTTTATCTGAATTATGTAGGTCGTCCGGCATCAGCGGCGCCCGCGGTCGGGTATATGTCGCTGCATCTGCAGCAGCAGAAAACATTAGTCGAAGAAGCACTGACAATAAAATAAAAGGATACACCCATGACTTTGCAAATAATGGTGCCTGATCTCCCGGAATCCGTTTCTGACGCGACAGTGGGTACCTGGCATAAGAAAATTGGCGATAGCATCAAGGCCGGTGAATTGTTAGTTGATCTTGAGACTGACAAAGTTGTGCTGGAAGTGCCGGCACCACAGGATGGTGTCATTAGTCAGCAATTCTTTGAGACCGGTAGTACGGTGCAAGGGCATCAGCTTTTAGCTGAGTTAGAGCCATTGCCAGCCAGCGGAGAAGAAACGACGGCGAAACCTGTCGTCGCTGAAGCCGGAGCGAGCGATATATTAACGCCTTCTGTACGCCGCATTTTGGCCGAGGAAGAAGTTGATCCAGCGAATTTACATGGTTCCGGTCGTGGTGGCCGTATTACCCGACAGGATGTCGTTCAGCACGTTCAGAGCCAAAGCAATCAGCCATTGCCTGTTCCGGTGGAAATAGCCAACGTTGAAGCGGTTGATATTTCATCGAATGGTCGGGAAGAAAAACGGGTGCCAATGACTCGTTTGCGTAAGCGTATTGCGGAACGGTTGCTGGAAGCCAAAAACACCACTGCGATGCTGACGACCTTCAATGAAGTCAACATGCAGCCGATCATGCAGATCCGCAGTAAATATCAGGAACAGTTCGAAAAACGCCATGGCATTAAGCTGGGTTTTATGTCGTTTTATGTCAAAGCTGTCAGTGAGGCGTTAAAGCGTTACCCGGAAGTGAACGCCTCTATTGATGGTAATGATGTGCTGTATCACAACTATTTCGATATCAGCATCGCTGTATCAACAGAGCGTGGTCTGGTAACTCCAGTCCTGCGTAACTGTGATGATCTGTCGTTAGCTGAAATTGAAAAAGGTATCAAATCACTGGCGGATAAAGCCCGCGATGGCAAACTTTCGGTAGCCGATTTAACCGGCGGTACGTTTACCATCACCAACGGCGGTGTCTTTGGTTCGCTGATGTCGACACCCATCATCAATCCACCACAAAGCGCAATTCTGGGGATGCATAAGATCCAGGATCGCCCGATGGCCGTGGATGGACAGGTGGTAATTCTTCCAATGATGTACTTGGCTCTGTCTTATGATCACCGTATCATCGACGGCCGGGAATCGGTTGGCTTTCTGGTATATGTCAAATCATTACTGGAAGACCCTACACGGTTGTTATTGGATATCTAATATAACGAGAGTGGCATTGTGCCACTCCCTGAATAACGGACTATTATCATGAATTTGCATGAATATCAGGCCAAGCAATTATTTGCTGACTACGGCCTGCCTGTGCCTTCAGGCATTCCCTGTTCTTCTGCTGATGAGGCTGTTGCTGCCACCAAAAAGTTGGGTGGTGATAAGTGGGTTGTGAAGTGTCAGGTTCATGCTGGTGGTCGTGGTAAAGCGGGGGGGGTGAAAGTCGCCTCCAGCGAGCAGGATGTCCGTGAGTTTGCTGAGCATTGGTTAGGCAAACGTCTGGTGACTTACCAAACTGACGCCAGTGGTCAGCCTGTGAATACCATTCTGGTGGAACCCTGCGGCAACATCGCCAAAGAGCTTTATTTGGGTGCCGTGGTTGATCGTAGTACGCGCCGTGTGGTGTTTATGGCCTCCACCGAAGGTGGTATGGACATCGAAACCGTTGCCCACAATACTCCAGAATTGATCCACAAAGCCACACTCGATCCGCTGACTGGCCCGCAAGCCTATCAAGCGCGTGAGCTGGGTTTCAAACTCGGTTTAAACTCGGAACAGTTAAAACAGTTCACCAAGATCTTCTTAGGCTTAGGCAAAATGTTTGTGGCCTGCGATCTGGCCTTGCTGGAAATCAACCCCTTGGTGATCACTGGTGAAGGCAACCTGCTGTGTCTGGATGGCAAAATCAACATCGACAGCAATGCGCTCTATCGTCAGCCAAAACTGAAAGCATGGAACGATGAGTCACAAGATGATCCTCGTGAAGTCGAAGCTGCCCGTTGGGAGCTGAACTACGTGGCCCTTGATGGCAGCATCGGCTGTATGGTTAACGGTGCGGGCTTGGCGATGGGCACCATGGACATTATCAAACACCATGGCGGATTCCCGGCCAACTTCCTTGATGTGGGTGGTGGTGCCACCAAAGAGCGCGTGACCGAAGCCTTCAAACTGATCTTGTCTGACAGCAAAGTCAAAGCGGTGCTGGTCAATATTTTCGGTGGTATCGTGCGTTGTGATCTGATCGCGGAAGGTATTATTGGTGCGGTAGCCGAAGTCGGTGTGAAAGTGCCGGTAGTCGTGCGTCTGGAAGGTAACAATGCTGAGCTGGGTTCACAGAAACTGGCAGAAAGTGGATTAAATATTATTGCAGCAACCAGTCTGACCGATGCTGCGGTGCAAGTCGTTAAAGCAGCGGAGGCCGTGGCATGAGCGTTCTGATCAACAAAGAGACTAAAGTTATC
>CAIZDF010000574.1 GCA_903931645.1 uncultured Tolumonas sp. | reverse complement strand
CCAGTTGCTCGAATGCTTTGCGCAGTGTTGTTGCCAAATCAAAATAACTGGGTCGGTTGACTGACGGTGCGCAATTCATCTTCTGATTGATATCAAAGTACCATCGAGACAGCGAAGGTGGTAATTGAGTGTCAGCTCGCCGCCCCAGCCAGTAATACCCCTGCACCGGTAAACTCAACGCGAACAGACAACTTGCGATGAACGTTGGCCAATGAGCTGCATTCCCCCACTGCAATTGCAAACAGCCACTCAATACAATCAGCGCAGGGATAATACGTTTTCCCCAATTGAGCAGATAAATTACGCGTTGCTCAGGGAAAATAGGCGCAAGTTCGGGTTGTGAAGGCCAGACAGAAGAATAGTCGGAACCATGTGTCAGAGTCTTGCCGAAAGATTTCATACTACTTCCCCCTTTCCGCCAATTTTCTAACTTTAACTCACAGTTAAGTAAATAAGAAATCTTTGTTGTTTCGAGGCTTCCACTGTATTCTTCGCGCCTTAAAACCACGCGTTTTAACAGAAAATATACACCACTTAGTCTGGGTCTATTGATTGCCCCAATAAGTGGTAAACAGTGGGATCCTGACATAAGCATATGCTATATTTGCTGCCTATGTTTAACAAATTTTAAACATATCCGTAACTGTATTGTTAGAAACCCATAATTTTAGGATTAGTGAATGAGTAGCAAGTTGGTTCTTGTACTTAACTGCGGCAGTTCTTCATTGAAATTTGCCGTGCTTGACGCCACCTCTGGTGATGAAAAACTCTCAGGCATTGCCGAATGTTTACACCTCGATGACGCCAGAATCAAGTGGAAACTGGATGGAGCCAAAGGCAGCGCCGATTTAGGTGTGGGTGCCGCTCATCAGGAAGCCCTTGATTTTATCGTACAGACCATCCTGCCAAATAAACCGGAACTGGCGGCTGAGCTGATCGCTATCGGTCATCGCGTCGTTCATGGTGGCGAGAAGTTTACACAATCAGTTGTGATTAATGACGATGTGGTAAAAGGCATTGAAGATTGCAGCACATTAGCGCCGTTGCATAACCCTGCACATTTGGTTGGGATCAATGCTGCAAAGCACGCATTCCCATCATTACCCAATGTTGCAGTGTTCGATACAGCATTCCATCAGACTATGCCGGAACAAGCTTATCTGTATGCGCTGCCGTATCAGCTATACACTGATAACGGTATCCGTCGTTATGGTATGCATGGTACCAGCCACTACTATATCAGTCTGAAAGCCGCTGAAATACTGAACAAACCCGTTGAAGAGTTGAACATCATCAACTGTCATCTGGGTAATGGTGGTTCGGTGTGTGCAATTAAAGGTGGCTATTCTGTTGATACGTCAATGGGTATGACACCGTTGGAAGGTCTGGTGATGGGCACGCGTTGTGGTGATATTGATCCTGCGATCATTTTCCACTTGCATGATGCTCTGGGTATGAGTCTGGATGATATCCATAAGCTCCTGACCAAAGAATCGGGCCTGCAAGGTCTGACTCAAGTCACCAGTGACTGCCGTTTCGTCGAAGATAACTACGAAACTAAAGAAGAAGCGAAACGAGCGATGGATATTTACTGCTATCGTCTGGCAAAATACATCGCTAGTTACACCGCTGCATTGGATGGACGTTTAGATGCTGTAGTCTTCACCGGCGGTATTGGTGAAAATTCTGCACCTATTCGTGAACTGACGTTGAATCGTCTCGGTCTGCTCGGCTTTAAAGTCAGCACCGAAGCCAACCTTGCCACTCGTTTTGGTAAACAGGGTATTATCTCTGAACCAGGAAGCACGGTTGCCATGGTAATTCCCACAAATGAAGAGTGGGTTATTGCACGAGATGCGGCGAATTTGGTCGCCTGATAAGATAGAATAATCAAGGCTGCCTACGGGCAGCCTTTTCATTAGTAGATAAACCGTCGAAACAAGGGGATATTAAGTGGCTCGTACAATCATGCTTATCCCGATTGGCACCGGCGTTGGCGTCACCTCTGTAAGTCTGGGCATGGTCCGGGCGATGGAGCGTCATGGCGTTAACGTAAGCTTTTTTAAACCGGTAGCTCAACCGAGACCTGGCCAATCTGGCCCAGAAACATCAACTGCCGTCATTCGTGCCGGTTCAAACATCACACCTCCTGAACCACTCTCCCTGCAATATGCAGAGAATATGATCACGTCTAACGACAGTGCTATTCTGTTAGAAGAGATTGTCGCGCTCTATGAAAGACACATCATAGAGAGTGGTGCCGAAGTGGTGGTGATTGAAGGCTTGGTGCCTGTTGATAAGCAACCATTCGCGAATAAGCTGAACCATGAAATTGCGACCGCACTGGACGCAGACATCGTGCTGGTAACCCATCCGGGTAACTACTCCAGCCAGAAGCTGAAAGAAAGCATTGAACTGGCTTGTGCCAACTTCGGTGGTGCCAACAGCAAACGTATCGTTGGCTGCATCATTAACAAAGTCGGCGCACCTGTTGATGAACACGGTATTACCCGCCCAGATCTGACTGAGATGTTCGAAGCGCACCACACCGGTGACAGCGGCGGCAATCCGTTAGAAATTCTGCAATTCTTTGGTAAATCACCATTGCAGATCCTGGGTTGTATTCCATGGAATGCACAGTTAATTGCACCGCGTGCGATTGACCTGGCTCGTCATCTGAATGCCAAGATCATCAATGAAGGCGAAATCTATACCCGTCGTCTGAACATTGTGACTTTCTGTGCTCGTTCTATTCACAACATGGTGCAACACTTCAAACCAGGTAGCCTGTTAGTCACCTCCGGCGACCGTTCTGATGTGATTGTCTCTGCCTGTCTATCTGCAATGAACGGCGTTAAGCTGGGCGCATTGCTGCTGACTGGTGGTTACCATCCTGAGCCTCAAGTGATGGCGTTGTGTCAGCAAGCAATGCAGACTGGT
>CAIZDF010000573.1 GCA_903931645.1 uncultured Tolumonas sp. | reverse complement strand
GCAGCGTGGATTTTTTCACACCACAGCAGATGAAAGCCCATCGGGCTACGGGTGATCTGACTAAACCCACGTTCTGGCAGCTGAAACAACACTTCATCCAATTCTGGATAGAGTTGCCCCGCTTTTACCAAACCGATCTTGCCTTCATTTACCGCGGTCGGGCATTCCGAATAGCGCATCGCTAAATCGGCAAATTTCCCCGGCGAACTGATCAGCTGACTGCGGATATTCTGTAATCGCGAATAGGATGTTTCTTCGTAGTTGTCAGGGTTGGTATCGTCAATCGTGATCAAAATATGCCGCACCAAACGACGTTCCGGTTGCAAGAATTGACGTGGATGATCCAGATACCACGATTTAGCAGCGTCTTCAGTCAGCGGTTTGATATTCTCGACCACCTTGTCCATCACCTGCGACACCAACAACTCACGCCGCAGCGCCTCTTTCAAACTTGGCAGATCCAGCTTCACCGTCGCCATTGAGGCTTTCCACGCATCTTCATCCGGGTAGGCTTTTTTAACCTCTTCCAGTGCTGCATTGAGATCAGCCGCCGACACCGACATCTCAGCCTGAGCAGCATAATCGAGAATGCGCGCTTCCATCGCTAATTGGTGATCGAGCATTTTTGCCAGCTGACTTTGTTCCTCAGCCGTCAAATCCGCCGGTACCTTGCCAAAATGCTGGGTTGCCAGTTTTAAGGTTGGATATGCTTGCCAATTCAGCATGCCGCCTCCTCGGCCGGTTCTTCCTCCGGCGGCCAGCAAATGGCCGATAACGGCACCAGTAACATACGATCCTGAAACAGCACTTCATACATGATCGGATCCATATCCCGACGCACCGACATCACCTGCCCGCGGGAACCGGCTTCAGCAATCACTTCGCCTTTGATGGCCAGATGATTTACTGCGTTGATCCAATCACCGAATTCAAATTCACTTTCCACCCAGGGTTCATCGGCTGAAATCAGCTCCTGACTGCGACAACCAACAATGACGTCTTCTTCGATAAAATGAACCTGATAAATCAGCTGATCTTGCAGGAAAACACCGACATCACGGACATAACCGCAGTTGCCCTTGCGCACGATCAGATCGCCACGTTGTTTACCCGGGAAAGTGCCATCATCACGAATGGTGCGCACCACACGCACGACTTCACCATAGTCATATTCAGGTTTCATAAAAACACCTCCTGCAATTTAGACATGGCCACAAAACTCGGCGTTAAACGGTTATACACACCCAGCGTCGAATTCGATTTCACATCCTGATGATGGAAATTCCGGTAACTTTCTGCCAACAAGGTTTTCGCTAACAAAAAGCGATCTTGTTCATTCATACAACGTTCTGAGTTGGCGTTTTTAATCTGCTGATTAAAGTGATGCATGATATGCAGTCGTTTACTGCGCACCTGTGCTGCTTCATACGGAATACCGAAAAAATCCAGAAAGGCTTCTGCACTTTCTAACTCTTCAATACCATCCAGTGAGGTAAACCAATCCATAAAGACTCCTTGGCCTGCATTACAAGGCAACACGTTGGGGGGAATTAAACAAACGCTGATAAACCCAGCGTAATTCTGATTCAGTCGGGTTTCGTTTCGCCCGTTCGGCAAAATGGCGGATCTGCTCCAGCAGCATATCGACCTGTTCATTGGCCAGCTGATAACCTAAGCCTGCAAACACCGAACGCACCGAATTGCGACCGGAATGTTTACCCAGCACCAGCTTGTGTTCACGACCTAAACTGGCGGGATCAACACCCTGATAGTTGTTTTTATCTTTCAATAACCCATCGACATGCACGCCAGATTCATGCGTAAAAGCATATTCACCGACCAGCGATTTTTGCTGGGCTATTTCACGACCCGAGGCTTTTGCTACCAGCGAGCAAAGTGCTGGTAAACGATGGCTTTGAATGCCGGAATCGATGCTAAAACACTGCTTAAGCGCCATCACCACCTCTTCCAGTGGTGCATTTCCGGCCCGCTCCCCCAAGCCAATGACGGTCGTGTTCGCATGGGTGGCACCAGCACGGAAGGCCGCCAAGGTGTTAGCGGTCGCCAGACCCAGATCGTCATGCGCATGCATTTCCAGCTGCAATGGCCAATATTGGCGCAGAGCGCGGATGCGGTCATAAGTAGTAAACGGATCAAGAATGCCGACCGTATCGGCATAACGCAGACGTTCAGCTCCCGTGCGTAATGCCAAATCAGCCACAATGCGCAAATCGCCCAGCGTGGCGCGCGAGGCATCTTCACAACCGATACAGACCCGCAGCCCTAAAGATTTCGCCAGTGATACATGTTCGGCCAACACTAACAACACCTGATCGCGGGAACGCGCCAGTTTGTGTTCCATCATCTGTGCTGACACCGGAATGGAAATATCCACCCAGTTCATGCCTAACGCTTCAGCCTGACGGATATCGGTTGCATGCATCCGGCACCAAACCATCTATGTGGCATCAGGTAAAGCCTGGCGTAATGCGCCAATTCGGCGGCACTCATCCAGCCCCATCGCCGGAATACCCACGTCCAGTTCCTTAACGCCGATCTCCCACAACTGACGGGCGATAGCG
>CAIZDF010000572.1 GCA_903931645.1 uncultured Tolumonas sp. | reverse complement strand
TGTCCGCCAACATATTCTTGATACCGGAAAGATGGTCATTGTCGGTAAAGGTTTTTCAGCCGTTGGCTTGGCTGAGATCCTGAATGCAGCAAAAGTACCGAAAGGTTCCTTTTACCATTACTTCAAATCGAAGGAAGTGTTTGGTGAAGCATTGCTGGAAGATTACTTCGCTAGTTATAACCAGCGCCTGCAAAGCTTGTTTTCCGATAAAAGTATGCCAGCTGCCGCGCGGTTGATGACATATTGGTCTCGCTGGCAAGAAGCACAGGAGTGTGACGATCTGATCGGGAAATGTCTGGTGGTTAAACTGAGTGCTGAAGTGGCCGATCTCTCGGAATTGATGCGCAATGCGCTGAAACAAGGCACCGAAAAATTGATTGCACAGCTCACCGCCTGTATCGCCGAAGGTATTCAAGATGGTTCGTTATCTACCAGTTTGATACCAGAACAAACAGCGCTGGCTCTCTATGAATTATGGCTGGGTGCTACGCTGCTAACGAAATTGCGTCGTGACAGCAGTGCGTTGGATCAAGCGATGTTGACTACCTGCAAACTGCTGGAATTGCCCGTTTCTAACGCATCTAATCAATAAATCAGGCCGGTGTAGTTGGACAAACATCGGTGAGCGAAAAGTAAAATTAAGTGATGTTTGTCCAGTGCCATGCGTATCAGTCCCAGTTCGGGCTTAAATTTGTATCAGCACGTTCAAGACGTTCGCTGGCGAAGGTTAAGCCCAAAGCAACCAGCACAATCAGACTGCCCACCCACGGGGTATCCATTAAGGTCATATGACTAACCACTGCACCGCCGGTAATTTAACCCAAAGCGATGCCGACATTAAAGGCGGCGATATTCAGCCCTGAAGCCACATCGACGGCATTGGGTGTAAAACGCTGCGCTTGTTGCACCACCAGCACCTGTAAACCGGGCACGTTACCGAAGGCAAACGCACCCCAAACCAGAACGGTTAATACCGCGGTGATCTGATTTCCTGCGGTAAAGGTCAGGCTCATCAACACAATCGCCAGACCGGCAAAGAGTAATTTCAGTGCGGATAATGGTCCTTTACGATCAGCAAGTTTGCCGCCCCAGATATTGCCAACGGCCACAGACACGCCATAGACCAATAAGATCACACTGACGCTGGCGGCAGAGAAGCCACTGATGTTTTGTAAAATAGGGGCTAAAAAAGTGAAAGCAGTAAAGGCACCACCGTAACCCAACGCTGTTTTAGCATAGACCAGTAATAATCGCGGATGCGTCAACACCTGTAATTGCTGGAGTAGTGCAGCTGGCGTGGCATGGTGAATATCATCGGGAATAAACAGCAGACTCGCGAGCAGAGCAATGACACCTAATAGTGAAACAGCGAGGAAGGTTTCCTGCCAGCCATAGGTTTGCCCAATCCATGTCCCTAACGGCACGCCTGTTACGAGAGCGACGGTGAGCCCGCTGAACATGATCGCAATAGCGCTGGCCGCTTTTTCTTTCGGCACCAGGCTGGTGGCGATGGTTGAACCAATTGAGAAAAATACGCCGTGGGCTAACCCCGTTAATATACGGGCGATAACCAGCACCAGATAACTTGTTGCTTGCCAGGCCAGTAAATTTCCGGCGGTAAACAGCGCCATTAACCCCATTAACAGCCATTTTCTGGGTACTTTACCCGTTAATGCGGTGAGTACTGGTGCACCCACGGCCACCCCAAAAGCATACAGGCTAACCAG
This sequence comes from uncultured Tolumonas sp., assembly GCA_903931645.1. Classification (GTDB taxonomy): domain Bacteria; phylum Pseudomonadota; class Gammaproteobacteria; order Enterobacterales; family Aeromonadaceae; genus Tolumonas. Next base: position 2,513 of record CAIZDF010000572.1, on the reverse strand, counting down.
TAATCCGGCGGAAGGTAGCGTGATCTGCAAGTGTTCTGCAATGGTTGGAATAAGCCCAACGATAACAAACTCTGTTGCTCCGATAGCAAACGCACTGATGGTCAGTGCAAATAATGCTAATGGCATAAGGTACTCCTTGAAACAAAGCGATTTGTAAGTAAGGCGTGCAGTCTGGGCTTGCAGTTTGATGATAAAAACGACTATAAAAACATAAGATAATTGACGTAGTAGCAAGAATGAAGACCAATTCCGATGAATTAGAACTGTTTGTGGCTGTCGTTGACGCTGGAAGTCTACGTCAGGCGGCAGAAAATCTGGGCATTGATAATGCGGTAGTGAGTCGTCGATTAAAACGGCTGGAAGAGAAACTGGCCACCACCTTATTGAACCGCACTACTCGGCGTCTTTCGTTGACGGAAGAAGGGCTGTGGTTTTATCAGGAAGCAGTTATCGTGCTTAACCAGATGGTACAAGCAGAAGCTGCGTTGATCGCCCGTAAAGCAGAACCGGAAGGCGTATTACGAATTGATGCGGCCACGCCGTTTATACTGCATCAACTGATACCGTTGATCGGTGAATTTCGTCGTCGTTACCCCCGTATTGAACTGCACCTGGACAGCTCGGATGGTTTTATCAATTTGTTGGAGCGGCGGGTTGATGTGGCGATCCGTATCGGTGAACTCACCGATTCAGGGCTCAGAGCCATGCCATTAGGCAGTTCTCGCCTGCGTTTGTTGGCGGCCCCCGATTATTTAGCGCGTCTTGGTGTTCCTATGGCCATTACTGATCTGCAAAATCACACCTTGTTAGGGTTTACCGGTTCCGAGAATTTGAATTGGTGGCCGTTAGTACAAGACCAAGGCGATCGGCTGGCGATAAAACCCCAACTGCGCGCCAGTAGTGGCGAAACACTGCGCCAGTTAGCCATAGCAGGTGAGGGCATCGCCTGTCTGTCTGATTTTATGACCACCGATGATCGTCTGTCAGGCCGACTGGTCGAAATTTTAGCCGAACTTAACAGCGGAGCGCGTCGTCCGGTCAATGCCGTGTTTTACAGCGATGCCCAGCGAAACCCTCGTTTGAGAGCCTGGTTAGATTTTATGAAAGAAAAACTGGCCACAACACTGCTCTAATTGAGACTGATAGCAAAAAAAGCCATTTTTAGCTCCCATATGCTGGGCAGTACTCATATCTGACCTACACTGACAAGAAAGTATTTGTTTAGCTGTATTGTTCATATTTAACGCTCCCCATTGCCATTTAAAAGGTATGGTTTTCAATTAAATAAAAAAGCGGGCTAAAAATGCAGTATTCAATCAAGACACAGTTTTTTTTAGCAATTCTGTTTCCAATCATGGCCCTCGGTGTGCAGTTATTACTGTGGACATGGATCGAGCCGTTTGTCTGGTTTCTATTTTTTCCCGCCGTATTTTTTAGTGCGCGCGTCTCAGGTCTGAAAGGCGGTTTGGCTGCAACGATCCTTTCTGTCGTTTTTGTATGGTACTTCTTTTATCCACCGCGATTTTCTTGGGAAATAGCCAGAACAAGTAATTTGTGGTCTATGGTGGTATTTGTATTTATGGGCTACCTATTCAGTGAATCTCAGGAACGGCTCCGACAGGCGAGTCTTCGTATTGAAAATGCATTAGAGCAGTCTCGGGTAGCGAAAGCCAGGATCGATGAGTTGTACCAACGAACACTGGAATTAGACGAACTAAAAACGCAGTTTTTTGCTAATGTCAGTCATGAGCTACGCACACCACTGACATTGATTATTGGCCCGGTAGAAAAGCTACTGGCGGAAACAGGGTTTAATCAGACGCAACGACATCATTTGGATGTTATTGAGCGTAATGCACGTTTTCTTTTCCGGCATGTCTCCGATCTGCTTGATGTGGCTAAATTAGAAGCGAAGCGAATGAACCTGCAATATGCCGTGGTAGACCTCTCCCATATTGTTCGTTTATCGGCCTCTTTTTTTGACAGTGTGGCAACTGATCGAAAAATCAATTATCGAATCAATACTCCCCAACAACTCAGTGCACAGGTCGATAGCGAAAAAACACAACGTATCTTGCTGAATTTATTATCTAATGCTTTTAAGTTTGTGCCTGATAATGGTGTGATCGAGGTCGTTTTATCTCAGCGAAATGGCAAGGCGGTTATCGAGGTGAGCGATAATGGCCCCGGTGTGCCCGACGATATGAAACAAGCTATTTTTGAGCGTTTCCGGCAAGTCGACGGCCGCTCAGCTCGTCAACATGGCGGAACGGGATTAGGGCTGGCGATTGTGAAGGAGTTTGTCAGTTTACATGACGGGGAAGTGATTTGTCTTGATGCCGCAGGTGGCGGAACGTTATTCCGTGTTGTATTGCCGTTATTGGCACCAGAAGGCACGGTTATCAGTGATGAACTCACTAATGTGAATCATATTTTAGAGCAACAGGCCGTTGATGAACTGAATCAGGAACATATGGGGCATCAGTCTGATCTGAGCACCATCAATGATGCAG
>CAIZDF010000571.1 GCA_903931645.1 uncultured Tolumonas sp. | reverse complement strand
TCTTGACTATGTTGAGCTGGTTCAGAATAAGTAGCTTCTTCATTACTAACTGGTACCGCAGCTGATGCAGATGGTCCTTTACCTTGACCATGCAACTGATCCAGTAATTTTTCAAAATCATCGTCAGTGATCTCATCCGCAGTGTTAGCCGAGGATGAAACTGGCTCTATAGGTGGAGGCACTGCAGCGGAAGCAGGCGGCGTATCTGGACGACCAACATGTTTACCTGCACCATGTAATTGATCCAACAGAGCTTCAAATTCGTCATCGGTAATATCGCCAACAGCGTCAGATGTAGATGCTGTAGCAGTCACTGCCGGTGCTTTTCCTGGACCATGTAACTCATCCAGCAAACGCTCAAACTCATCGTCAGTAATCTCATCAATACTGTTGCCAGAAGATGATGCAGCAGCTACAGGTGGAGGCGCTACAGGTGCAGTTGGTGCAATAACTACAGCTGGTTTGGCAACGGCTGCCGCAACTTTTGCAATATGTGCAGGATCAGCAAGATGATGAAGAGCTTCAAGCAGTTCAGGAGAAGCCGGTTCTAAAGGATCGCGGTTTTGGACACGGCCAAACATTTCGTTAACGGTATCTAACGCCTGCAGGATAACGTCCATTAATTCAGCACTAATTTGCTGTTTGCCCGTACGTAAAATATCAAATACGTTTTCTGCACCATGGCAAACATCAACCAGTTCGCCCAGAGATAAGAACCCTGCGCCACCTTTTACTGTATGAAAACCACGGAAAATGGCATTCAATAATTCGCGATCATCCGGACGTTTTTCCAACTCGACCAACTGTTCAGACAGCTGTTCAAGAATTTCAGATGCTTCGACTAAAAAGTCCTGCAGAATATCCTCATCAACTTCGAAGCCCATGTATTACTCCCTAGAAACCTAAACTTGACAGCAAATCATCAACGTCGTCTTGATTATTCACCACGTCTGTTCGCAACTCTTTGTTAATAATAGGACCTTCGGCTTCGATATTGCGTTCTGGCTGCTGGATTTGTGAAGTAGTTTCAGCTATGATGTCTAAATCGCCAAACATTGTCAGCATTTCAACCAGTTTATTTTCTACTTCCTGTACCAACGCAATGACTTTACGGATCATTTGCCCAGTCAGATCCTGAAAATCCTGAGCCATAAGAATGTCTGTGAGTAAATGACGAAGCTTATCGGCATCCAATTCAGAAACTTTGATAAAATCATCTAGCTGATGACACAAGGTTTTGAATTTACCAATAGCAATGTTCCGCGTCATTAACGCGTTCCAATCAGGTAAAATACGCTGAATATTATCGTTAAGCTTATCTGACAGCGGCAAACAAGCCTCAACAGCATCCATAGTTCGATTAGCTGCTTTATCGGTCATATCAATGACATAACTAAGCCGCTCTCTTGCATCCGGGATCTCTTTTTCTGCTAACGCAGGAATTCTCGGATCGAGCTGAAACTCTTGCAACGATGTATGTAACTGTCTGGTTAAATGCCCAAGTTCCGAAAAAAGAGCATGAGCATTGGGTTGGCACACGTTTGCCAACATTGAATTCGCTTCATGCTGTAACCCTTGTTCCAGCAGTTCCACCAGCTGTTTAGCCTGATCGAGGGTTATTAAAGGTACTTGCGCCTTCATAGATCCCCCTATATCAGCCAATTCGCTCGAAAATCTTATCCAGTTTTTCTTTCAATGTCGCTGCAGTGAAAGGTTTAACGATATAACCATTAACGCCAGCCTGAGCCGCTTCAATGATCTGTTCACGTTTGGCTTCTGCAGTCACCATTAATACAGGAAGATGACGCAAAGATTCATCAGCCCGAATCGCTTTTAACAAATCAATGCCTTGCATGCCAGGCATGTTCCAGTCTGTGACAACGAAATCAAAATCACCATTTTTC
>CAIZDF010000570.1 GCA_903931645.1 uncultured Tolumonas sp. | reverse complement strand
CATTCAGCAAACAATGACATAACATCGTTAGCTGAGCGCACCGCCTTGACTACTCGATGGCGAGTTTCTCCACTGGAAGTAATAAACATCGGCACTTGATAGTTTTGCTGAAACTGATCATTGTGAGATAAGTATTCAGATTTTGAACCTCGCTCTTTGAAAGCTAAACCGTGGTCGGAAAAATAGATCATCGAAAAATTCTTGCCACTATCTTGTAGCTGCTGGTGCAGCGAGGCTAGAAAATTATCCGTCTGCGTAATGCTGTACAGGTAACAAGAGACCTCTTTGTTATCAACAAACGTCTCATATTTATTGTGTGTACGTTCACACGCTTTCGGATGAGATCCCATCAGATGATAAACAATCAGCTTCGGTGCTTCGGAATTTTCATTTAGCGCATCATTGGTAAACTTCAAAAGATCCGTGTCCTGAGTATCTTGAGAAATGAAATTACCGTTTTTCAGAAATTTGACGTTATCTGCGCGCTTGGCAATGCTGGCGATAGCGGTATCGTAATGACCCAGTTGGCCTTGGTTAGAAAACCAGTATGTACGAAATCCAGCTCGTTTCGCCAATGTCACAATATTGTTCTGATATTGTGGCTGTTGATCCTTACCCACCAGAGTCAGCGTCAGCCCCAAAGATTGCTGGGTTGATGAAGCAGCAGACAGATAATTCTGGAACAATACGCCATTCGTATGACTCATAAATGGTGTATTATCCCAATGGCCACCAAATGCACCCAACGCATCGCGACGAGCACTTTCACCGATCACCACGACATACACCTGATGCGTAGGTTTTGCAGCAACTACATGCCAGTTATCCTGTAATGTAGCCAGTTCCTGCAAACGCTGGTGTTCTGCATTCACGGTCATGTTAATCAAAGTCAAGTCTTTGACAAAACTGAATACCGGATAGCTGATATTCAACAAAGAAAAGGTGCCTTCGGTATAAAAAACATTCAGCGGTACTACTAGCGAAATAGACAAAAACACCGTTAGCAACGAAGAGTGATGACCCGACCAACGTGGAAAGACCCGAGCTGGGCTTTGTAGTACAAGCGTAGTAAACCCTAGAATGCCTAAGGAAACCAGATAGTACCAGAGAGGGAAAACGCGCAGTATTTCGCCAGCTTCTTCCGGATTGGAAGAATAAAGCGAAAGAATGCTATTGAAGTTCGGGGCTCCGTAAGTACGGCCAAACGGAAAATAGCAGGCGGCCACCAAAGAGCTGACTATCAGCATGTATTTAAATGCTCGCCGAGAGAGTCTTTCAAGCAAACACAAAAAGCAAAAGAACCCCACCGCATCGAGCACGCGCAATTCGTAGCCAAGCGAAATATTAATCAGCAAGGCCAGCAGGAATAAAATTCCTGAATTCCAGCTCAAAAATTCCTGCATCCGGGAATATGAGACAGCCTGTCGTATAGTTAGGTTTATAAAATTCATCTGATTTTCTGGATGGAATGTGACCGATACACATGACTGCTATGCAGTCACGACCCTACGGGAAGCACCGCTGCTAGCTCCCGTTATGCAGGCTGTAAAAACACGCTCAGCTTATGCTAAGAAGCACTAGGTCGGGGCCTTTATTCATGTGACGGAGTATACAAAATTAAGTTTTTGTGACAGAAAAATGACAAGAAAATTACTCTAGACAGAAAAATGTAAGCATTCAGACCTATATGGTTCTTTTTGCACGATAAATCGGAACAACAAGGCTCCGTACATTATTAGAAATTTGGTAATGATGATAAATAGAAGTTTCTATCTTGAGCCTCAACTTTTGTCTAATTACATGCGTGTATTTCAGTGATGAACTATAGTTTCATTAACCTATATCATTGTTTACTAAGCACCTGACATAACCGAGTTCAATATCAGCAGCTTTATGTTGATGAGATCCTCTGGGGCGTAATGAAAACTGCCAGGTAAAGTAGTTTGACAGGTGATGAAATGGATATTTCCGACCGTTCTTCCGCAATACCGCTATTATGCCCTATTCCTGTGCATCCAGCATTAGGTGTGATCGAAGAAGTGCACGGCCCGGTAATCGATATTTTCTGTAATCGTCTCCCGCCACTACATCAGGCCTTATATGTCTGCCTAGACAACGAACGTTATATCTTTGAAGTCCATCGTCATCTTGATGAATCCCGCGTCCGCGCTATTGCATTACACCGCACCAGTGGTTTACGCCGCTTGATGCCGGTATTTGATACTGGCGGGCCATTACAAATTCCGGTTACACCAGCGTGTCTGGGCCGCTTGTTAGATATCTTTGGTAATCCTCTCGATGGTGGGCCACCGCTTGATACGCAAGAATATCGCCCAATTGTCACGACACCATCGCCGCTGTCTGAGGCTGAAAATACCAGCGAAGTGCTGCGAACCGGGATCAAAGTGATCGACCTGTTATGCCCTTTTGTCAGAGGTGGAAAAACAGGCTTGTTTGGCGGTGCCGGTGTGGGGAAAACAGTGCTGATCATGGAATTCATGAATGCCATTAT
>CAIZDF010000569.1 GCA_903931645.1 uncultured Tolumonas sp. | reverse complement strand
AATTTCATAAAATCCAAGTAATAGAGTTGAAACATATACCGTTTTTCTGACTCATCCGAAGCGGTGCTGTGATAGGATTGAAGGTGTTACAGTGTATTAACAAATCTACCCTTATGGTGCACGGGAATGAGTGGAGATTCGTTGAAATATAAAAAATACCGAAATTACCTGATGGCTGGCAGTCTGTTATTGGGCTGTATTTCGGCTGCGCAGGCGAAACCTGTTGTCTATGATATTCGCGGTGTTAAAGGCGAATCACTGGATAATGTGCGTTATTATCTTGCGGCATTACCCGCCATTGATAGCCAGAAAGCCGAAGGTCGGGCAACGAAAATTGAGCTGGCTGTTCGGCAAGCCATGCAAGCGATTGGCTATTATTCCCCACGGATCAATTTCACTTATCCTGCAGAAAAAAATAACCGGCTACAGATACAAATCGACGCGGGTAAACCTGTGTTAATTCGCCAGCTTCAAGTCGAATTAGAAGGTGAGGCTCAGAAAGATCCTGATTTCCTGAAAATTTTATCGTCGATGGATTTAAGTATTGGCGATGCGATGCATCATGGTAAATATGAAAATATTAAACGTCGGTTAAAAACACTGGCGGCGACCCACGGCTATTTTGACGCCAAGATGGAAAAAGCTGATGTTCAACTCTATCCCAATGATCGGGCGGCTGATATTCATATCATTTTCAACAGCGGCCACCGCTATCGTTTTGGCGCTATTACCGTTGATGGTATTCCGCAAACCAAAGTGATCCAGCCGTTGTTTCACTTTAAACAAGGCGATTTTTACGATACGCGGAAATTGGCAGAGCTGAGCCAAGCATTATCACAAACCCGCTATTTTCAGGTGGTCGATGTTCACCCGCAAATGACAGATAACAGCGATTTTGTGATCCCAGTAATCGTGCATTTAGAGAAGAAAAAGCCGAATCAGATGGAAACAGGTATCGGCTTTTCGACCGATGAAGGCCCTCGGGTACAGTGGAACTGGGAACGCCCGTGGGCGAATGATGACGGGCATCGTTTTTCCTCACAGATCAAGGTGGCACAAACCACACAAACAGTTGATTTCAGCTACCGCATTCCCAATAAAAATCCGATTGATGATTATTATCAGCTGCAGACAACCTATGCCAATGTGGATCAGGCGGATACTCGCTCGCAGAAAATTGAGACGGGATTACATTACTGGACAACTTTGCTGGGACAATGGCAACGAGATTATTTTTTTAAGACTGCGTATGAAAAATATGAACAAGGTGAAGATACTGGCAATAGTTTGTTATTCATGCCTGGCGCTTCCATTACCCGAGTTCGTAGTCAGGGCGGGATAGATCCGTATTGGGGCGATCAACAAACGGTCTCTGTGATGTTTTCTGATCCTACCTGGGGTTCAGATACGCGCTTTGTGAAGGTGTGGGGTCGTACCAAATGGCTACGGACTTATGCCAGTAAACATCGACTAATCTTCCGTGCAGAACAAGGTGCGTTGTTATGGGGAAATCTGAGTGAAATTCCAGCCTCACAGCGCTTTTTTACAGGCGGTGATCAAACGGTTCGTGGTTTTGGCTATGAAAGTATCTCGCCACTGGACTCTTCTGGCAAACTTTCCGGTGCATTGAATGTCAGCGCAGGGAGTCTGGAATACAACTATCAGATTGCACCGAAGTGGCGAATCGCCACTTTTGTTGATGCGGGTACGGCAACTAATGACTACAAAGATCCTTGGAAAATTGGGACTGGTGTCGGTGGTCGTTGGTTAACACCTGTTGGTCAATTGCGATTTGATTTAGCTTTTGGTGTATCAGAGCAACAAGTGCCATTCCGGTTACATTTTGCATTGGGGCCTGAGTTATGAGTCTGAGAAGTCGACGCTGGGTTGCGTCTTCGGTCTTATTGATGGCCTTCTTGGTGGCTATTGCATTTTTTCTGCTTTTCTCTGCGTTTGGCAGCCAATTGGTATGGAATCAGTTAGTCCGAATCGTACCGGATCTGAAAGGTGAGTTAGTTTCCGGCTCTTTGGCTGATGGCTGGCAAGTTCATGATCTGAAATGGCAAAACAAAGAAGTCACCGTTTCGCTAAAACAAGTTCAGGCTCGTTGGAAATTGGCCTCTTTGCTGGCCGGTGAGGTTGAGGTTAATTCACTGGAAGTCGATGGTTTGACGGTTACTCGTTGGGATGTTGTTGAGCCTGCGGCAACACCAACAGTGGTAGCCGCCAATGCCTATATTTCAACACCGCTGCCTATTGTGTTACATCAACTGCAATTATCCGATTTTACCTATGATGATCCGGTGGTTAGGGTCAAACTCCAGCAGTTAACGACTGCGGCGCAATGGCAGGCGCACCGTATTGCTATTAACCCATCGCAATCAGAAGCTGTCGATGTGTGGTTAAAACCAAGCGTACCTGCAAAGCCGTCAGCTAAAGCTGAAAAAACTAAAGCGACAGACGCAGAATTACCGGAAGTGTTTGTGCCATTTGATATTAATTTGGCGCAATTAGACTTAAAACAAGGGCGCTACCACCAGCAAGATTTTGATACCGGTCAGTTAGATATCGGCTTGCAGGCTCGTTTTGATGGTACTGCACTTACAGTGCAGAAACTGGCAGTTAAACAAGAAAAGCGTAGCGCCGAACTATCAGGCCAGATGACTTTTATTCAACACTATTTGCTGGATGCCACCTTAAAAGCCCAGGCCGCTTTACCCGTTATATCACCGGAAGCAGCACGAGTACTTACTCTTGCAATAAAAGGTGATTTGCAGCAATTAACGTTTAATGCTGGGCTGGAAGGGAAAGAAAAGCTCCAGTTACAGGGCAAACTGAAACCACTGACGGATCATTTACCCTTTGAGCTGACGGGTGACTGGTTACAATTGCCATTACCCGCATCATTAGCTGGATTATCGGTAGAAAAAGGCAAACTTGATTTACATGGTTCATTAACGAACTACCAGTTCAATCTGGAAAGTAATGGCAAATGGCTTGATTTACCCTCAACCCGTCTGCAGTTAGCGTTGCGAGGTACAACAGAACAACTGGAGCTGCAGCGGTTGCAGCTCGGCGATGGTGTGAATCAGCTGCAGGTGGCTGGCCAGTTAAGTTGGCAAAAAGGATTGCACTGGCAAGGGCAATCGCAGCTGCAATTACCGGAAGTAAACCGCTGGCTACCAGATACCAAAGCGAGTGTTTCTGGTGGACTAAAACAGGAATTGCATTGGCAGGATGATCATTGGCAAGGCAATTTATCGAATATTGATTTGAAAGGTAAATGGAATGGTTTTCCGTTAACAACTCAAGGCGCTATTCGTGGTGATGAGCAGGGCAATTGGCAATTCCAACAAATTGCGATTGAAAATGGCCAGAATACCTTGACGCTAAACGGCAAATTAGACAAACAATGGTCATTAGCCGGTAAACTGCGCGCTCAAAAACTATCGGCGATTAATTCACAATGGGATGGTGGTGTCGATGGTGATTTTCGTCTGAATGGCCCAGCTAAAGCGCCTGTCCTAGCGTTGCGACTGGCAGCAGCACGTATGGTCATGCCGGGGCAACTTATCCGTGATCTTGAAGTAACGGGGCATGCCACACTAAACCAAAGTCTGCCTGGGCAACTACAGCTACACGCCAATCGCTGGAATATTAATGGTACGCGTTTACAAAATGTCGCATTTTCAGTGAATGGTGATGCGCAGCAACATCAGCTAAAACTGTCTGCTAGTGGTAAACAGCTAAATGGTCGTGTTTTTCTGACCGGAGGTTGGCAAAAAAATAGCTGGCAAGGGCAATTTAAGGAGGGTGTCATCGGTGGCTTATTGGGCGAGTGGACGCTTCGCTCTCCCGTTGCCTTGCAGTGGAGAAATAGTTCATTCAGCTTCAAATCGCATTGCTGGACTTCATCGCCATCGCAACTTTGTTTTGCCGACTCAATGATGTCGGCATCTCGCGGCAAAATCCCATTTACGCTGGCTGAGTTTGATACGCAACGCCTTAAACCTTGGTTTCCTGATGCTTTAGACTGGCAGAGCGCTTTACAAGCCAATGGTATTTTAGGATGGAGCGCTCATTCTCCAGATCTGTCGGTAACCTTGCACAGCCAACAAGGTGAATTGATTACCGATCAAATCCACACACCCTATCGGGATCTGTTGCTGCAACTTGATGTGACGTCAAAATCAGCGCAAATGAAGTTTGTGCTCGACTCTGAAATGCTGGGAAATATTAACGTGACAGCTCAAGTCGCTGATCCGTTAAAACGACGACAACTCAGTGGCACCGTGAAGCTGACACATTTGCAGTTGTATGGTGTGGCCCCGTTGATCGATGCCCTGCACAGTACCAAAGGCACAGTCGACATCGACGGCCGACTAGCCGGTACACTCGATGCGCCATTATTTTACGGTCAGGCCCGGCTGAAAGATGGTGAAGTTGATACGGAAACGGAAATGCTAAGCCTGCGCCAGATCAATGGCACATTAATGATTAATGGCGATCAAGCAGAATTGAATGCCAGCCTGCTCGCCGGCAAGGGATCTGCCACCCTGACAGGCCATACTCGCTGGCCAGGTGGCGTGCCGTCGGGTGTGTTGGCATTACGTGGTAAAGAAATGGAACTGGCTTTTGCCGGTTATGGTAACGGCAGAGTTGATTCTGATCTGCAATTACAATTTGATGCGGAACAAGCCGCACTGAATGGCAATATTGTTGTGCCATGGGCCCGAATTGATATTAAAAGCCTGCCCGAAAATGGCATTGAACTATCAGATGATGTGCATGTCGTCCGACCTCAGCAACAACAAGATCGCCCTGCACCATTTCCTTTTTTTATGAATGTTGATCTTAGCTTAGGCTCCGATGTTCAGTTCAGTGCGATGGGCCTGAAAACGGCGCTGGGCGGCGGCTTACGTTTTCGCCAGAAACCAGGGCAGAACCTGATGACGCAAGGTGAAATTCGTCTGGTCAACGGGCGCTTTAAGGCTTATGGGCAGAATCTGGTGATCCGTAGCGGTAAGCTGATGTTTAATGGGGATGTGACGGAGCCTTACGTTATGGCAGAAGCTATTCGTGATCCGTCGACGATGGAAGACAGCAGTGTCACGGTTGGGGTGAAAATTAACTCGCCGATCAATTCTATCAGTGCACAAGTTTTCTCTGAGCCGGAATTACCCGACACCGATAAATTGTCTTACCTGTTGCGTGGACGCAGCTCTACTGCAACCACCAATGGTTCGACGGAAGAAGCCATGGCAGCAATGATGATTGGCGCAGGGCTAGGGCAGACCAACGGGGTCGTGTCGGATGTGGCATCGACCTTTGGTCTGAAAGATGCGGCGTTTGATACCAGCGGCAGCGGAACAGACACCAAAGTGAATTTATCTGCTTACCTGCTAAAAGATTTACAACTGCAATATGGTGTGGGGGTTTACAGTGCCGTCAGTGAAGTGAAATTGAAATATTTCCTGCTGCCTCAGCTGTATTTACAGGCGGTGAGCAGCTTGGATCAGGCGGTTGATCTGTTTTACAAATTTGAGTTTTAGACATGCTATCCGAGCGTTTTAAACGCACGGATAGCAGATTTCAATTACAGTTGTGTTTGTTTAAGCTGTTCCAGCAATTGGGTAAATTCTTGTTGTGGTAATGGCTTGTTGCGCAGATAACCTTGGAAGAAATCACAGTTCAAGGTACGTAATACATCTAGTTGTTGCTCCGTTTCAACCCCTTCAGCCAATACCCGAAAGCCTAAAACGGTCGCCAGATT
>CAIZDF010000568.1 GCA_903931645.1 uncultured Tolumonas sp. | reverse complement strand
TGTAGCAGTCAGCAATCGGAAACTGTCTCGCCGACAGTACAACCGACTAAACCACTCATTGACGTTAATGGTGCGATACCGCAATTTGAACCGCCCAGCAGGATCGGTAATAAAGATTACGAGGTGTATGGCCAACCGTACAAAGTGTGGAACGGCATCGATCACTATTCCACCCAAGGAACTGCCTCTTGGTAGGGCCCAGGATTTCACGGTAAATACACATCCAATGGTGAATTGTATAACCAGGAAGATATTTCTGCGGCCCACAAAAATTTACCGTTACCCAGTTATCTGCGGGTTACCAACCTCGATAATGGCCGTCGGCTGATTGTGCGCGTCAATGATCGCGGGCCGTTTCATGGCGATCGGATCCTTGATTTATCACATGGCGCAGCATCGCGGTTAGGGATCATCGGCGCCGGTACTGCTAAGGTGCAAGTGGAATTGATTCAACCACCTCGCCCAGCTAATGCGGAACAATTGATCGCCAAACATGAATCACGGACAATTCAATTGTTAGCTACTAACGATGTGCGCAAAGCGAAACAAGTCGCCAGCGACGTAGAACGCCGTTACGGTGTCCCCTCCAGAGTCGTGGCAATGAATCAAATGTATAAACTACATCTGGGGCCACTAGAGAAACCGCAGGCAGAACGACTATTATCTAAGTTAAAGGGATCCGGTTTCGGCGGCGCCTTCTTTCTCAACTGACCGAATATGGCTAACTAAGCAAGGATGAACATGCGGGTTTTAATTCAACATACAACTTTCTCTCGTTACAGCCGAGTCGTGTTGCTGACACTGCTTTTTTCGGCCTGTACATCACAGGAAGTTGTCAGTTACCGCATTCGCCCAACGACGACGACAGTCCATACGGAAAATTTATCGAATAGTTCCGGATTCCAATTCAAAGTGTATGCTGGCCCCATCGTCACTGACGATGAATATGCACGCATGACGCCGCGTCAACGGCGCAAAGCCGGATTGTTGTCTCCGGTGTACGAACCACCTAGTTTTACTGGCAATGATAGTTATCAGATCGACGGTAAATATTATCCGATCTGGAAAGATATTAAGGAATATACCGCCGAAGGGCTGGCATCTTGGTATGGCCCGGGCTTTCATGGCCGTAAAACAGCAAATGGCGAGATTTACGATCAATATGCCATTTCAGCAGCGCATAAAAGTTTACCTCTACCTTGTTATATTCATGTCACGAATCTGGAAAATGGCCGCACACTGGTTGTACGCGTCAATGACCGCGGCCCCTTCATTGATGACCGAATGCTGGATCTCTCTTACGGTGCGGCAGCACGTTTAGGGATCGTAGAGCATGGCGTGGTACGGGTAAAAGTGGAACTGATCAATCCGCACTCGCCCTTGCTTCTTTCTTCGCGAAACTAAAGTCAGCGGGCAAAAAAGTGCCTTTTTGCTATTTAGCCCACAGTTTTGACTACTCCTGATGTCTGGTTTTGGTATAGTAAGCGCCGATTTAAAACTGGCCATGCCTGCTCACGCTGATCAGGCGACCCCCGGATAAATAAGGATCATGACGTTGAAACTGGCGAAAATTGTTCTGCTGACAGCCGCATTCAGTATCAGTGCTGCCACATTTGCAGAAACTGCAACCCCTACTCCGACCCCAACCCCAATGCCTGATCCGAAGCCGACGCTAGATCCGAAGCCAATGCCTGCTCCGGCGCCAGTTGCTTTACCAAGCCCTCCACAAATCGCGGCAAAAGCTTACTTGCTGATGGACTATAACAGTGGCCAGATCCTGATCGGTGAAAATGCCGAACAACGTCTGCCACCTGCTAGCCTGACCAAAATGATGACCTCATACGTGATCGGTCAAGAGCTGAAATCAGGTCGCATCAAACCAACCGATATGGTGACTATCAGCCAAAACGCTTGGGCCAAAAACTACGATGATTCGTCTAAAATGTTCATCGAAGTGGGTAAACAAGTTAGCGTTGATAACCTGAATAAAGGCATCATCATTCAATCGGGTAACGATGCTTGTATCGCGATGGCAGAGCACATTGCTGGTTCTGAAGATTCATTTGCCAGCCTGATGAACCAATGGGCCGCCAAACTGAATATGAAAGATACCCATTTCGTCAACGCACATGGCCTGTATAACGTGGATCACTACTCCACGGCACACGACATGGCGCGACTGGGTCAGGCTCTGATCCGTGATTTGCCGAACGAATATGCGGTTTACTCACAAAAAGATTTCACCTTCAACGGTATCACCCAGCATAATCGTAACCGTCTGCTGTGGGATAAAACTCTCGTGGTTGACGGTATCAAAACCGGTCACGTCAGCGAAGTGGGCTATAACTTAGTTGCTTCTGCCACTGGCCCGGAAGGTATGCGTCTGATCTCTGTCATCATCGGTGCCGGCAGTGAACAACAACGTGCGGAAGAGAGCAAAAAACTGCTGACCTATGGCTTCCGTTTCTATCAGAACATGCAACCGTACAAACAAGGCGCAGAGCTAGCTAAACAGCGTGTCTGGATGGGTGATAAGAGCCAAATTCGTTTGGGTACCGATCGTGATATCAACCTGTTAGCGCCGCGTGGTGCAGCCACTAAGCTGAAAGCAGACTTCCAGCTGAATCGTGAACTGCATGCGCCAATTAAACAAGGCGAAACTGTTGGCACTATTTTCCTGCGCATTGACGGTAAAGATGTGGCACAGTATCCGTTAGTAGCACTGGATACCGTAGATGAAGGCGGTATTTTCAGTCGCCTGTGGGATTATCTGGTACTGCTGTTCCAGCAATTATTTGGCTGATAGTTGGTGGCTGATAGGTAGATAAAACAGTATCCCTGAAGGCCCGTTTAACGGGCCTTCCTCGTTTTAACTCATAAGCTTGAGGTATAGGAATATGGGCCTGAATACAAAATTTGATGAACTGCTGGACTTCCCCTGCCCGTTCCCATTTAAAGTCTTGGGTGTGGCAGATGATGCGCTGGTTGAGCAAGTGGTTGCCATATTGCAACAGCATGCCCCGGGTGATTACACGCCAACGACCAAACCCAGCAGCAAAGGTAACTACCTGTCTGTCACCGTCACCGTCACGGCACAAAACAAAGAACATCTAGAAACTATGTACTCCGCGTTAGGGCAGATTGAACTGGTTCGCGTTGTTCTGTAAGCACGCATACATATACCCAACTTCAAGTCCGCAGGGTATAAGTCGCTGGTATTTGCCAGCGACCTCATTATAATTAAGCAAAATTGCAACAACGCGGAAACAATTTTGCAGCATTCATCTCTGATTGTCCGGCAGTTAGGCACTCAGCCCTACGAAACAATCTGGCATGCCATGCAGACCTTCACCAATCAACGGACCCCTGAAACCGCGGATGAGATCTGGCTGGTTGAACATCCGCCAGTCTATACCCAAGGTCAGGCAGGTAAACCCGAGCACTTGCTGCACACTACATCCATTCCTATTGTGCAAAGTGATCGTGGTGGGCAAGTCACCTATCACGGCCCTGGTCAATTGGTGTTTTACCCGCTGCTGGATGTGCGTCGACTTGGCCTTGGTGTGCGTGAGTTGGTGACCGCACTCGAACAATCCGTGATCCGCTTGTTAGCCAATTATGGCATTAACGCGCTTGCCCGCAGCGATGCACCCGGTGTGTATGTCGATAATGCCAAGATAGCCTCTTTAGGTTTACGCATCCGCCATGGCCGTTCGTTTCACGGTCTGGCACTTAACGTGGCGATGGATTTAACGCCATTTCAGCACATTAACCCGTGCGGCTATGCCGGTCTGGCAATGACGCAGTGCAGTAGTCTGGGTGGCCCCGCTAGCGTGGCCGAAGCAGCAGAGGGTTTGCTGCACATCTTTACCCGGCAAATAGGGATCACTCAGTGGCAAGATGGCGACGCGATCGTACCTGCCCCCGCTTGCGAGGAAACTCATGACTAAACCAATAACTGTTCAGCCCGGCGTACAATTGCGCGATGCCGATAAGATGGCATTGATCCCGGTAAAATTCTTGCCGGAACAGGAAGGCGAACAGCTGAAAAAACCAGACTGGATGCGCATCCGCCTGCCAAAGACCGATGAAAAAATTCAGCATGTTAAAAACATCATGCGGAAAAACAATCTGCATTCGGTATGTGAAGAAGCTTCCTGCCCGAATCTGTCAGAATGTTTTAATCACGGCACAGCGACCTTCATGATTTTAGGTGCGATCTGTACCCGCCGTTGCCCCTTCTGCGATGTGGCCCATGGTAAACCGCTGGCACCTGACGTTGATGAACCGTCTAAACTGGCGAATACCATTCGCGAAATGGCACTGAAATATGTGGTGATCACGTCGGTGGATCGTGACGATCTGCGTGATGGTGGTGCACAGCATTTCGCTGATTGTATTCGGGAGATCCGCAACGCCTCTCCGAACACCCGCATTGAGACGCTGACGCCTGACTTCCGTGGTCGTATGGATAAAGCACTGGATGTGTTCCGTGAAACACCACCGGATGTCTTTAACCACAATCTGGAAACCGCACCCCGGCTGTACAGCATGGCGCGTCCGGGTGCCGATTATGCCTGGTCACTGAAACTGCTGCAGAAGATGAAAGAGCTGCACCCAGATCTGCCAACCAAATCTGGCCTGATGATGGGCTTGGGTGAAACCAATGAAGAGATCGTGCAGGTATTAAAAGACCTGCGGGCACACGGCGTCACTATGCTGACACTGGGCCAGTATTTACAACCAAGCCGCCATCATCTGCCGGTGAAACGTTATGTGCCGCCACATGAATTTGATGAGCTGAAACAGATCGCGTTGGATCTGGGGTTCACACATGCCGCATGTGGCCCGTTTGTGCGCTCGTCTTACCACGCCGACCTGCAGGCACAAGGCAAAGAAGTCAAATAGTCGACTGCAGTCAGTGTTGCCAAACGAACACTGACTGCACGCCCTTCTCGTGTATTTCCTTGTTTGATCCAGTATTATGATGACGTTTCACTCTTCAACTTGCAGGAATGTCATTGTTTTGTTGACCCGTTTTTTTCACGCTGTCACGACTATTTTTACCCCGCGAGTCCGTCAATTGTTGCGACGGGGAGTGATCACGTTGGCGGTGATATTATTTTTGCTGTTATGGCTGGCCAATCAGGTTATCAGCCAACAACGTCCTTACACCTACGATGACATAGAACAAGTTCCCTACAACCGTGTTGCAGTGGTATTAGGTACCTCAAAATATTTAGCCAGCGGTGGCCTAAACCAATATTTCCAAAATCGGATCGACGCAACGGTCGCACTCTATTTCAACGGTAAAATTACGCAGGTTATTGTGTCTGGTGATAATGCCACGATGAATTATAACGAACCGCGGGAAATGCGTCGGGAGCTATTAAAACGCGGCATTCCTGCCCGGGCCATCTATAGTGATTACGCGGGTTTTCGCACTCTCGATTCTATTTTACGCGCGCATGGCGTGTTTGGTCAGGCGCGATTTACCGTGGTATCTCAACGCTTTCAAAACGAACGAGCGATTTTTCTCGCCCGACATCACGACTTGGATGTGATTGGTTTTAACGCGAAAGATGTAGATGCTTACACTGGGTTTAAAACCCGCGTTCGCGAAATATTTGCCCGCTTCTGGTGTTTGTTAGATGTCTATATCTGGGAGCGTCAGCCTCGCTTCATGGGCGAACAAATTGCGGTGGAATAAATCGTAAAAACAGGGTATTCATACTCGCCGCCATAATGATGTATTTTGAGTGCAACTAATGTCACAACCAACTCTTGATCACGCCTGGTTACAAATTGCAGTAGGGCTTTCGACCTCCATGCCGGGGGAACTGCAATTTCAACGTCTGGTACAGGCCATTTGCGACGTATTACCTTGTGATGCCGTGTCCCTGATGCAATTAAACGAAGGGGAACTCGTCCCCGTCGCTGCAATGGGGTTAGCACCAGAGCTGATTGGCCAACGATTTTTACCCGCTGAAAATCCCCGTTTACAAGCCATCTTGCAAGAACGAGAGCCAGTGCGCTTTCCGGCAGATGCAGAATTACCCGATCCCTTTGATGGCTGGTTAGCTATCGATCGCGAACGCACAGCCGACGTGCATTCCTGTATGGGCTGTAGTTTGTATGTCGATCGCCAACTGGTCGGTGTGTTAACGCTGGATGCGTTGGCCCCCGGGCGATTTGACGATGTGGATGATATGACTGTTGCGGCATTTGCCGCACTGGCCGCCGCCACGTTACGTAACGTTGCACTGATCCGGGCATTGGAACACAGCCGAGCACAACAGCAAGAGCTGGCGCAAGAGTTAGTCCGCGATGCCCGTCGTCGCGAAGGGGAACTGATCGGTAACAGTGCCCAAATGCGCAAATTACGCGAAGAGATTGATATCGTCGCCAACACCGATCTGGCGGTATTGATCACTGGCGAAACCGGCACCGGTAAAGAGCTGGTTGCCCGCACGCTACACGCCCATTCCCGCCGCAGCGAACAAGCGTTAGTGCATGTTAACTGTGCTGCTCTGCCAGAGCAGATCGCCGAAAGTGAATTATTTGGTCATGTCAAAGGTGCATTTACCGGTGCCGTCAGTCATCGGGCAGGAAAATTTGAACTCGCGGATGGTGGTACCCTGTTTCTGGACGAAATTGGTGAGTTACCGCTGAGTTTACAGGCCAAGTTATTACGCGCCTTACAGCAAGGTGAGATCCAACGAGTTGGTGCGGATAAGTTACTACGGGTTAATGTCCGTCTGATTGCAGCCACAAACCGGGATCTGGAACAAGAAGTAGCCGAAGGGCGTTTTCGTAGTGACCTTTATCATCGGCTCAAAGTCTATCCGATTGCCGTTCCGCCACTGCGAGCACACCGCGCGGATCTGGATACCTTAAGCAGTTATTTTCTCGATCAAGCCAGAAGCCGTCTTGGTTTACGGCAGATTGGTTTGCACCCACAGGCATTACAAGCGATGCATGCGTATGACTGGCCCGGTAACGTGCGAGAAATGGAGCATTTATTAATGCGTGCCAGCCTGAAAGCCACACGCCACAAAGAAGGTCGACCGCTCATTTTAGCCGAACATCTGGATCTGCCGATCGCAATCGCCTCGGTGGCTGAAACAATCTCTCAGCATCAAAATGAACAAGCGCCTCCCATTGATGCTCAGCTAGGTTTGCGGGACGCCGTCGATAATTATCAGCAGCAGTTGATCCAACAAGTGCTAGATTCCCATCAAGGTAATTGGTCGGCTACCGCACGCCAGCTCAAAGTGGATCGCGCTAATCTCAACCGATTAGCACAGCGCTTAGGTATAAAAATCTGATCTTATTCATGAAAATGAAGGTAAATACAGATCAGCTTCATTTTGCTCCAAGCACGTGATTGGCGAATGACGCTAGGGCTGTTACACTTAATTCAGATTAAATAAATGTAAAAAGGCAAACTGCACCGAAAGGTCAGGACGCAAAGCTTCCGGTCTAACATCAATGCATAAGATTGATCACGATAGCGGAGTTGCCATCTATGCTTATATATACCCTTAGTTTGTATATATTTCGGCTCTCGCATTCGCTATAAGAGCCAAATGGCAATGTTTTGTGTGACTGTCCAGCGGTATGTTAATCATCTGAATGGAGTCTCTCAGGTTGCTCTCGATAAAAAATATCAAGCTGTCCACACGAACAGCGTTATTGTTTGGGTGTGGTCTCTTACTCATTATCAGTTTGAGCATATCGCTGACCTGGTTCTTTTTCCTGCACGAAATTAACAGCTTGGAACTGGACGAAACAACTCAAACTAACCAGCAAGCACAACAAACTATTCAGATAAAACTTGATGACATGGCTCGACGCTCTGGCGATTGGGCCTTCTGGGACGAAAGTTATAAACTAACAACGCAAGGCGACCCCAGTTTTCATGAGCGTAATCTAAATCCAGACTCCTTAAAAAATAATGATGCTGATTTAATGGTGTTTTTATCTCGCCGCGGCGATTTTGTTGATGGTGCTCGTCTCAACGCCACTCAAGATAAAAGCCTTGATATAGACCCGATGATATTAAACGAGTTGATTTCTGAACAGGGAATTGGTCGTCAATTAAACATTGCCTTGCACACATCACAACCGGAATTAAAACCGATCGCCGGTATCATTTCTCTATGGAATGACCCGATGCTGATAACGTTAACGCCGATCACCGCTGGAAATATGAGTACTGAGGTGGGTGGCTGGATGATCTGGGCAAAACGCATCCATTTATTCTTTCCAGAACGTTACGCCAAAGTGTTAATGGATAGAAC
>CAIZDF010000567.1 GCA_903931645.1 uncultured Tolumonas sp. | reverse complement strand
GTCTAAACAGGCACTGACTTATGCGCCTCCCTTTGCTTTCGCGGCAGAGCGTTGTACAGGCGGCGCCTTGGCTCTGTTTATAGCCATCAAGCTCATGGGCAAATCCGTCCGCTTGGTGGCTCCAGGTCCGACCTTGCTTATCGGTTTAACGCAGGCTGCAGGTTTTATGGCATTTCAGACTTGGGCTCTGGTTGAAGGTGGCCCGGGAAAAACGGCGGTGCTGATCTTTACCATGCCTATTTGGACACTGCTGCTGGCATGGCCCATTCTGGGCGAGCGTATACGAGGCAAGCAGTGGTTGGCCGCCTTAAGCACACTAACCGGCCTGCTGCTGATCATCGAACCCTGGGATATGCATTCCAGTCTGCTCAGCAAATTCCTCGGGGTGATGGCGGCACTGTGTTGGTCCATCGGTTCTATTCTAATCAAGCGCTTGCGCGCCAGTCATAAGGTGGATTTGCTTGCCATGACGGCTTGGCAAATGATAATGGGGGCGGTGCCCTTAGTGTTGCTTGCGATCGTCATTCCAGAACATTCCACTCAGTGGTCCATGTCCTATATCAGTATTCTTGTGTTCGTATCCGTGGTCAGTACGGGCTTCTGCTGGTGGCTGTGGATATACATTCTCGACCGTGTTCCTGCTTGGGAGGCCAGTCTGTCTGTGCTTGGAACGCCGGTGGTGGCCATTCTTTCTTCCCGAATGATGCTGGGAGAAGAATTTAAGGTTAGCGAAGTGACGGGTATTCTACTTATAGGCAGCGGTCTGGCATTACTTTCCTTAATTAGCTGGGCAGCCAGCCGCCGCACAATGAAATAAAGTCTAAATATGCATAATAACTAATTGTTTATTAAGATAAAACGATTATCGAGCCGCTTGTATAAATACTAACCGGTGTTTGTTTAGCGCTTAACTTTAATTTTTCGCCTTAGTCATTGTGAATTCATGGATTCTTTGCCCTCTGTCACTTTAATGCACCCGTTGCGAAATCGCAGTTTTTTCATGCTGCTGGGTTTCCGTATCCAGATTGTGCTGGCCTATCAGATTATTGCCGTGGTGGTCGGTTGGCATATCTATGAACTGACCCACGATGCGTTAGCACTCGGGTTGATTGGTCTTGCCGAGGTGATTCCCTATTTTTTCTGTGCACTGTTTGCAGGTTATGCAGTCGATCATCACTCGCGCCGGTTATTTGGCGTATTTGCAGGCGTGATGGTGAGTTTAAATGCGCTGGTATTGGTCGCAACGACTCATATTCCGGATCAAAATGTTTCGTCCTGGTGGATTTATGCTGCGATCGCCAGCGGCGGAATCGCCCGTGCCTTTATTGGCCCTAGTTACGGCTCATTATTTGCGCTGGTATTGCCGCGTATTCAATATGCACGCGCAGCTGGTGTTGGCAGTTCAGCCTTTCAACTGGCGGCGGTGATGGGGCCAGCGCTGGGCGGGATGATGGTGGCATGGGGCAGTATGAGCGTTGCTTATGCTGTATCGGCGGTACTAGCATTCAGTTCAGCGATCACTTTGTTCTTATTGCGCGTTGAAGAACCCCCGTCAGCCACTTCCTCGCCGATATTCACCAGTATCGGGGAAGGTTTGCGTTTTGTGTTCAGCAATCAGATCATTTTGGGTGCCCAAGCGCTGGATATGTTTGCTGTCTTGTTTGGCGGCGCGGTCGCTATGCTGCCTGCCTTCATTCACGACATATTCCATTATGGACCTGAATCATTGGGGATTTTGCGTGCGGCGCCAGCGGCAGGTTCGATCGTGATCGGCATCATCCTAGCCAGACACCCCTTGAATAAACATGCGGGTCACTGGTTTCTGGGCGCCGTTGCAGGATTTGGTTTATGCATTATCCTTTTCTCGTTGAATAGTAACTTTTGGTTCGCGGTAATTCTGCTGCTGGTGTCAGGCATCTGTGATGGCGTGTCTGTCGTGATGCGCAGCACCATCATGCAGTTATCAACCCCTGATGCGATGCGAGGACGTGTGGCGGCTATCAACGGAATTTTTATCGGCTCGTCCAACGAGTTAGGCGCATTTGAATCCGGGCTGGCTGCACGTCTGATGGGACTGGTTCCATCCGTCCTGTTTGGCGGTATGATGACACTGGCCGTTGTGGCCGTTACAGCACGTTTAGCACCCAAGTTACGCAAGTTGGACATGCAAAAATTACATTAATCTGCGCGTAGCGCGGCAGATTGTGGAATGTAAAGCTGTCAATGCAGGCGATTTCATAAATTGACTGAGTTTCTCAGTGTGCTTGTATCGTTTAGGTCTGATTTAACAATGTCCAGGATGACGAGGAATGGATTTGTATGAACCGAAGCATATTTCGTACCGCCCCTTTTTTTAGCGGATTAGTTGTCAATGCTGTGCTGGAGTTGTATGTCTATTTTTGGGTGGACGGTGGCCCAACGTTGCTGAAGTCTGGCGGTGATTGGGTTGCGATTTTGAATGAGATACCTGGAGACTTGGTGACATTCGTTGTGACTATCGTGTTACCTTATTTGATGATTTGGGCACAGCATGATCCTGCCAAAGTTTCGTCGGCTGGAAAAGCAATGTTAGCGACGACGCTGCTTAGCGCAATGGTTATCATTGTCAGCGATCATTCATTGGTGAAAGTGCTGGCGATGGATATAGGCTGGGTGGTCTTGTGGTTTACGGCATTTTACTTCCTGATGGTGAAAAATTCGAACCGAATAGGCCGTGAATAGCTATTTTTCAAGCGGAGCGCACTTTTGTTGGCGAGCTCATCAATTCATTATTTCTAGATTGACTGTGAGCTCAATGGCGTTGAGTTCCGGCAAAAGAGTTGAGCTGGTAATGAATTTCTGATGTAATGCGGACATTAGTTTAATAATTGTTTAATAATGGAAGTATAGAATGATGGAGTCGAGTCAAGTAGTGAAGGCACTGGCAGCACTGGCGCAGCCAACGCGATTAGCGGCATATCGCTTGTTAGTGGCATGCGGTCCGGAAGGAATGGCAGCTGGACAGATTGCTGAACAGCTCAATGTCTCTGCCGCCACGATGTCCTTTCACTTTAAAACGCTGAGCCATGCGGGTCTGATTGAGAGTCGGCAGGATGGTCGTTTTGTTTACTACTCGGCGAATTTTAGATCGGAAGAGCGTCGTGTAGGGAAAGAGTGT
>CAIZDF010000566.1 GCA_903931645.1 uncultured Tolumonas sp. | reverse complement strand
GGGTATTGGTGGTAGTCGCGTATCTAGCATCTCAGGTAGCGCAAAACGTCCGGCTTGGAGTGTTAATAACAGGCAAGCGTTACCGTGATCTGCATTTTCTACCCAGCGCCACGCTTGCTGATCGTAGTGCGCAGTAAGAAATGTTGACGGTAGCTGCTGGTTTTTGCTTTCTCCAAAACTAACGATGTCAGTAATTAATGGTGAACCTTCAAGGCTAGACAGCAGGCCTAGCGCGGTTACCATATCTAATTGATGTGGCGTCACCATCGCTTGGTAATTGATGAGTATTGGTTGTAGCAACTCAGCGAAAATCGATGGTTCCGGCCAGTGTAAGAGCGATGACTCGGCGATCAACAGTTCATCGATAAACGGAAATTGCGTCGCTTGCTGCCGCAGGGTTGACATCTCTTCGGCGGTAGCCGCCAACAGCAGATGCACAGGTAAGTGCCAGTGACTGACAGCCCCTAAAACACGCAGTGTCGCTTGTGTCAGTTGCCCTGCCGTGTGTTCGGCAATGACTAAAATACTCATAGCTGCACCCCTTGCTCGGTTAATCGACAGACTAATTCCTGCACGCTTTGCACTTGCTGGCCGGTTTTTCGGCTGGGTGGCTGTTGCCAGTGCTTGGCAATCAGCTCATTTTTCGCAGAGGTAATATCAATATCGTAAGGTTGTTTCGGTTTACGCTTGGCTGCAACTAAAGCCGGCAACGTAACGTAACGGGGTATCGCTAAATCAAGTTCGGCACTGACGATGGCGGGCATAGCAATCGAGGCATGGCGCGATTGAGTAATGCGACGTTGCAGAAAATTAAGCGTCGCCTTATCAATCGCCAATTCACTCACCGCAGTTGCCAACGGCCAACCTAACAAACCAGCCAATTGCCCAGCCAATTCACCTTTCTCTTCACCTAAAGCTAAACGCCCGAGCAATACCAAATGAGGTGAAAGATCACTGATCAAGGCAACCAGCTGATCAGGAACGATACCTTTATCGTGCGCTGCATTATTAAGAAGCAATGCCCTGTCCCCCCCCAGTGACAGGGCCCGCTCCACTGCGGCTACACCCGCAGAACTCGAATTCCCGACTACCACTACTTCCGCTGGTAAGTCGGGATGTTGATCTTTGAATTGCTGACGCAATTGGATGGCTGCTTCCACTGCCACTTCGTCAAATGGGTTTAGCTGCCAGCTGAATGCAGCAAAGTCAGGGGCACCCTGCATCAGCGGGAATGGCAGATTGCTATCTGGCACACTGCGGGCTAAGACAAGAATTTTAAGACCATGCTGTAATAGCGATTCAGGGGTGGTTCCTTCCATCTGCAAACTCCTATTGCTCGCTTATACGGCACCGACAGCGACACGATATTCAGAATTCTGATTGCCATAGCCCAGCAGGCGTCTGATCCACAGTGGCGGATTATGATTCATACGCCACTGCAATGATGAAAGCACTTCGTCGATCTCGCGTGAGGCTTCCATTTTTACTGGGAAAACGCCAGCATCGCGAATACGCACAGCAGCCAGATCATTCAGGCCAACGCAGAACATGACATCACATCCTTCTAAACTGGCGACACGCATTGACAGTTGATCGACTTCACTACCGCCTATCTCAGCCATACAGCAACCCCCTTTTTTACCGGTGCCATTGGGTTGTTTCGGGGCCGAGGTAGCCGCTTCACTGCGGCGTGGTGGTGATGCAAAGCGAGCAACGTCGATAAATTCGATGCTGTCATAACTGACGTCATAAAAAACAACCTGACGCGAGAATGAAAATGCGGAATCAACGTGGGTTAAGTTTTTGCTGCAAACAGCAACTTTCAAATGGCCGATTTTTTTCGACATTTCAGCTCTCCTTGACATCATTGGGGGGACATTGGGTTGTAAGAGATTGGGTTATAAGAAATTGCGGATTAGAAATTTCAGAAGGCTGAGAGCCAAAACGGCATTCCCAGCGATCAAGCGCAGTAAGAGAAATGGCATTGATATACCGTTTATCTTCTGCCATAGAAAAAGGTGTTAATGCCTCCATCGGCACAACATAAAACAGATCATTTAAGCGCAAATGAAAATCGATAGGATGACAAACACCATCGTCATAACGCGGGTTTAGCTGGATCACGCAAAATCCGTCCGTTACCTGATAACGCGGATTTTCACAGTCTAAGCGCCAGTGCCGGTTGATGTTCAAACCGGGGCGGAATTGACACAGCACACGGTCTTCATCTTCAAAACCACGCAACTCTCCGACCAGATCGGTGAAATAGCTTTGCAAAATGGCTTCGTGGTAAGCATCACCATATAGGGTCTGCGCGCGATTCAGAAAATAAAACACCAACGATTGCAGCAGTGCTAATCCGGTATCGGTTATTTTTAGAATCAGTGGATATTGATTACTGTTGCAGCACAACTCTGTCACGTTACCTCGTCGCTCAATTTGCCCGTCAGGGTGCAGCCATGCCACACGCACGATACGCAAAAGCCGGTAGGTTTCGGCGATAATTTTGTCCGCGATCTGTTTTTTTGGTAACTGCTGATAACGTTGCCAACTGGTAACACCTTCCAGTGTTTGTGGTTGTTGTTGGCTGAAATAAGCCTCTAACAAATTCAGCGCAGACCAAGCACCTTGCAGTGATAGCAACATTGTTTGTTTGCCTGAGAATACAGCGTCACTCTGCACTTTTTGTGCATCAGCACTGCGCTTTTTTGCAGAATACATCTCTAATCCACGATATTCCGGCTGATGCCAGTGACTACCGTGCGATTTACGAAATTCATCAAGCAAACAGACTAATGTTTCCATCGGATGACCTCTACATCACATACCAAAAAAGAGAGCCCGGCCTGAAGGCCGGAACTCGCCTGAAAAATGGTGCTTACCACGTATTCAGGATCCACTCTTTGTTATGGGTGTATTCCATGTGGGCAAACAAGGTGTTAGCAATTTGTTCTGCTAACTCCATGGCACCGCGATATCCCATTGTTGGTTTACGGTATAAACCAGCACGGTCGAAGGTTGGGAAACCAACCCGCACCATTGGAATGTTGTTGTCGATTGCCACGTAACGACCTTTGGAATGACCTAAGATCAGGTCAAGTTGCAGGCCATTTTTAACGCGGTTTTCCAGTTCCCACAGATCCGCGTTGAAGACGATTTCCATATCGAAATTCACTGATTTTTTCAGTTCAGCAATACGGGTGTCCTTTTTGTAGCGTGAGTTGTCGTCACCTAACAGTAACAACACAGGCTCCATTTCCATTTCCATACAGAACTCAGCCAGACCCAGAACTTGGTCCGCATGACCGAAAATGGCCACTTTTTTGTTGGCAAAGAACATGTGGGTTAAGTCAGCCAAAGCATCCAGTGCCAAACCACGCTCATGCACTAATGATTCAGGGATTGGTTTACCGGTCAGTTCGCTTAAATTTTGCAGCAACAGATCGGTATTTTTGATGCCATAAGGAGTAGCAGTTGGGATCATTGGTACTTCAAACTCTTCAAACAACGCTTTTGCGGCGGTGTCAGATTCGTAACGAGCCAAGCTGATAGTCCCAATCGCGTTAGCGCTGTTCTGGAAATCTTCTACCGTGGTGTTACCGCGAGTTTTGATCTCTTTACCTGGCAGCATTGGCGATTCGAAAGTGGTGGTATCCATAAATACCGTACCGTCGATCTGCATTTCAGACAGGTAGTGCTTCATCAGTTCTACATCACCAGGATTTACAAAACCGGTGAACAGGTTGATTTTGCCAGTTGGTTTGCCTTTTTTGCCCAGTGTTTTCACCAGTGCTTTCATTGCTTCGTCGTAACCGCTGACATGGCTACCTTTAAAGCTTGGTGTGTGCACGGCAACCAGATGAATGTCACGATCAGGGAACTCTTCTTTCAGTGCTTTGTTACACAGACGAATTGTTCCTTCGATGTCATCACCGATAACTTCGGTAGAACAGGTAGTAATGATCGGGATGATGCGCAGTTCAGGGTAGCGTTTCGCCAGCACCATCACGCCATCTTGAATACGCTGCACACCACCGAACACCGCAGAGTCTTCATGTAAAGATGAAGAAGCAATGTCAAAGTTTTCTTTAAAATGTTGTGCTAACAACAGACGCACAAACATACAGCAACCCTGACCGCCGTGTACTAACGGGATACAATCCTGAATACCGATGCAGGCATATTGAGCGCCAGCAGGCTGGCAATCGAGCATTGGGTTAATAACCCCGGAACGCTCTTTTTTATGGGCGTTAACTTCGCCACATTTCTTTTCGGTTGTTGTGCAATCACAAGACATATCTGATTCCTTTCTGATTGGGGAGCGAGACCGGATGCTCGCCCCCGTATTCAAATTTGTTAATTAATACAGACTGTCGTTAAGTTCACGGTTCTTAGAACCGGTGATAACGGTGTCGGTCAATTTCGCGGCCAGACCATCAAGCATGAGGCTGATATCGGCAAAGCTGGTCTCTTTCACCCAAGGGAAACGGGATTTGAAATCAGCAACCATCAGCTTCGCATCCGCCAGATGACAACGCGCATCAGGGGTCTCAGCATTCGGCTCTTCTCCGGCAAACAGTTTTTTTGCCTGCGCCATGATGCCGTCGATGTTTTCTTTGCGATCCCAGCTACGGGAGAAGAATTGCCACAAGCAGCGCTCTTGCACGTAGTTGTAGAGTTCAGCGATGTTCTGTTCCATTACACGGCCTCCTTCAGTGCAGCAGCAGTGCTGGATAAGTCGCGGATGTCAGTGCCTGCCAATTTGTGGATCGGGCTGCGCATTGCGTTATAAATATCACGTGCCATGTTGACGAAGCCTTCAAAGCCCATGTACGGACCATTGTGGTAGGCATGACCGTTGATGTATGGCAGATGCAGTTTTTTCACCAATTCGCCGACGCGAGGGCCAGTGAAAATGATGTCTGGTTTCACCAGATCGATGATTTCGAAGAACTCCAGTTCGTTCGCATCATCAAGGTAGTAAGTGCCTTCACGACCACGCGCCACTACTTTTTCAAAGTCTTCTTCATGGCCGAATTTGGAAGACATGGCGACTACTTCAATACCCATGTCGTCTTCGACGGATTTAGTCCAGTGCCACAGACGTGGACCACCGGTCCAGATTGCCATTTTGGTTCCCTTCAGCTGCTCTTTGTACCAGTCCAGCTGCGGTTTCCATTTAGCTTCTTCTTCCGCGATCAGTGCTTCACCTTTTTCTTCAATACCGAAGAAAGCGCAGACTTTACGGATACCTTCCGCCATGTAGTTAAAGCCCCAGGTGTCGATATCCAGACGTGGGATGCCATAACGTTTTTTCAGTTCATTGGCGATGTAACCGGCGGAGCGCGCACAGTTCACAACGTTCAGTTGCGCACGGTGCATACTGCGTAATGAGTCGTAAGTTGAGTTACCGGTGAAGTGGGCAATAACCTGAATGCCCAGACGATCCCAGTAGGTTTGCAGCAACTGAGTATCGCCCTGAATGTTGTAATCACCGATGAAGTTGATGGTGTAAGGGCTGGTAATTTCGGGTTCCACTTCCCCTACCTTCTCATCGACCCAACCGATGTTCAGCACGTGGTGGCCTTTGGATTGGCTGACGCCAGAGAAGCCAGGGCATTCCACGGTGAAGATGTCCACATCAGGGCGATCTTTCATGACTTTTTTCGCGACCGCTTTTACGTCATCACCAATCAGTGCTGTCGGGCAAGTGGTATAAAGGAACATGCTTTTCAGTTCAGGCGTGGCGTCAAACGCTTCATGAATACTTTCTTCTAGGCGTTTTTCACCACCGAACACGATGTGGCTCTCTTTCATGTCGGTTGACCAGACATATTTCAGAGGGAAATGACCGTTGTCGCTTGGGTAGCGTTTGGTATGCCATGTGTCATAGGCACAACCAATCGGGCCGTGAATCATCTGAATCGCGTCTTTTACCACACCGCCGATTACCAGTTTGGCACCACAGAACGCGCAACCACGTTCAGAAAGTGTTCCCGGAATCGTGGCGACGTTAGCAATAGGCAAATACTCTTTGGTGCTTTCGCCTGGCGCTTTCAGATAAATATGCTTTTGGCGTTCAGGAATATCCTTATCGCACTTCAACAATACCATTGGCATTTTGTCAGACTCCTCTGTTGAGATGGCCGGTCTGGTAACTGGCCCTTCGTTCTCGGTAAATTAATTACTCGGTAAATTTACTTGCCGAATTCAACAGAGCATCCGTTGTGCCAAATTATGCATAACGGATAGTAATTTTTTACAACCACATGATTTATAAGCCGTTAATTTTTGCAATGAAGATATGTTAAATCGTAGATGCATGGTTATATGTGCGTGATTCAGTTCACAAATGTACAGAAAATAGCTAAATGTTCTCAGCGGTTCAGATCTCAAATTATTAATGCCATTAACCCATTTCTCGTTTGTTCTGATTACACCAGCCTCTTCTTTATAAGCTTCGCTATATAAAAAAATACACATCGATAAGGAAGGTGGCTTTCCTTTTGCATTGTGATCTGCATCTCATTTGTTGGCGTGGAAAATAGTTCGTTATGCTTGTTTTTATATAACGATCCTACAAAAACCGACAACCACTGTGTTAAACCCGACAAACCAATAGTCGCCAGCAGTCAAGGAACGATAAACGTAATGGGAGGCAATATGGGGAATCTGGCAACAATAACTTCTGAACCCACTGAGCACAGAGAGCGATCACATCGGAGAATACCTGTGGTGTCTTCATGCGCCTGTGACTTGGGCGAATGCCGATCTGAGTCATTACCCTTACTTTCTGAAGTCAGTAAAGTGGTGAGTTCTGATGGTTCTTTGTCCAAGACCTTA
Organism: uncultured Tolumonas sp.; assembly: GCA_903931645.1. Taxonomy (GTDB): domain Bacteria; phylum Pseudomonadota; class Gammaproteobacteria; order Enterobacterales; family Aeromonadaceae; genus Tolumonas. The sequence goes on along the minus strand of CAIZDF010000566.1, from coordinate 252 downwards.
AAGGTGGTGTTGGATCTGCTGCAAAAACACCTACAAGTTGTACGCGCCATGATTTCGCTCTATGACGCCAGCTGTGATCAAATATTCATCCATGAAAGCCTTGGTCTGACTGAAGATGAAATCGCAAAAGGCGTTTATTACCCCGGTGAAGGCATTACTGGCAAAGTAGTCGAAAGCGGTAAACCGATTATCGTGCCGGTCATTGCTGATGAGCCATCATTTTTAAACAGAACAGGCAGTTGGGATGAAGAG
>CAIZDF010000565.1 GCA_903931645.1 uncultured Tolumonas sp. | reverse complement strand
TACGCATCGTCAGCTGAGTACCAGGTTCACCGATGGACTGTGCGGCAATAACACCAACCGCTTCACCGTTGTTAACGATATGACCACGTGCCAGATCACGACCGTAGCAATGCGCACAAATACCAAAATCAGATTCACAAGAGATGGCTGAACGTACTTTAACTCGGTCAACAGAGTTACGTTCCAGAATATTACACCACTGTTCATCCAACAATGTATTGTGAGCAACCAATACTTCATCAGTACCTGGTTTCAGAACATCTTCCGCAATCACACGACCCAGTACACGTTCACGCAGTGGCTCAACAACATCACCACCTTCGATCAATGGCGTCATCCACAGACCTTCACGAGTACCACAATCAGGTTCAGTGATCACAACGTCCTGTGCCACGTCAACCAAACGACGAGTCAGATAACCGGAGTTCGCTGTTTTCAGAGCGGTATCCGCCAGACCTTTACGCGCACCGTGAGTCGAGATGAAGTACTGCAGTACGTTCAGACCTTCACGGAAGTTCGCAACGATTGGCGTTTCGATGATCGAGCCGTCTGGCTTAGCCATCAGACCACGCATACCCGCCAACTGACGGATCTGAGCAGCAGAACCACGCGCACCGGAGTCAGCCATCATAAAGACGCTGTTAAACGATGCTTGAACTTCTGCTTCACCCAGCATGTTGGTTCTTGTCTCTTTAGACAAGTTTTCCATCATTGCTTTAGAAACACGTTCGTTGGCGCTTGCCCAGATATCGATAACTTTGTTGTAGCGTTCGCCAGCAGTAACCAAACCAGATTGGAATTGTTCCTGAATTTCAGCAACTTCTGCTTCGGCAGCTTCGATAATTTCTTTCTTCGCTTCCGGGATCACCATGTCGTCAATACCAACAGATGAACCTGACAGCGCAGCGTAATGGAAACCGGTATACATCAGCTGGTCAGCAAAGATAACGGTATCTTTCAGACCTTGCTTGCGGTAACAGGTATTCAATACTTTAGAGATCTGCTTCTTACCCATTGCTTGGTTAGAAACATATTTGATCCAACGTTCTGGATGAGCAGCCAATTCCGCATGACCAGCGTCGGTCATCAGCAATGGCGGGTCAATCAGGGCATACTCCATTCCTTTTGGCAGGATCAATGACAGGATCGCACGGCCAACAGTGGTATTTTTCAGCTCGATTTTCTCAACCAATTCACCGGCTTCGTTTTTCACGTATTCGGTGATACGGCATTTCACGCGAGCATGCAGTGAGGCCAAACCAGCACGGTAGATTTTTTCCGCTTCTTTCGCGCCGGATAAAACCATACCTTCGCCTTTAGCACCAACGCAAGAACGAGTCATGTAATACAGACCCAATACCACGTCCTGAGAAGGAACGATGATAGGTTCCCCGGATGCAGGTGACAGAATGTTGTTGGTTGACATCATCATCGCACGCGCTTCCAACTGCGCTTCCAGCGTCAGTGGAACGTGAACTGCCATCTGGTCACCGTCGAAGTCGGCGTTGAATGCAGAACAAACCAACGGATGCAGTTGGATTGCTTTACCTTCGATCAGAATTGGTTCAAACGCCTGGATGCCCAGACGGTGCAGTGTTGGCGCACGGTTCAGCATGACAGGATGTTCACGGATCACGTCATCCAGAATATCCCATACGACTGCTTCTTCACGCTCAACCATCTTTTTAGCAGCTTTGATAGTGGTCGCTAAACCACGAGTTTCCAGCTTGCCATAGATGAACGGTTTGAACAGTTCCAGTGCCATTTTCTTTGGCAGACCGCATTGGTGCAAACGCAGAGTCGGGCCTACTGTAATTACAGAACGACCAGAGTAGTCAACACGTTTACCCAACAAGTTCTGACGGAAACGACCCTGTTTACCTTTGATCATGTCAGCCAAAGATTTAAGAGGACGTTTGTTAGAACCGGTAATAGCACGACCACGACGACCGTTATCCAGCAGAGCGTCAACCGCCTCTTGCAGCATACGTTTTTCGTTGCGAACGATGATATCGGGTGCAGCCAGATCCAGCAGACGTTTCAGACGGTTGTTACGGTTGATCACGCGGCGATACAGATCGTTCAGATCTGAAGTCGCGAAACGGCCACCATCCAACGGAACCAATGGACGCAGATCCGGCGGCAATACTGGCAGCACGGTCATGATCATCCATTCTGGTTTATTACCAGACTGCAGGAAAGATTCCATCAGCTTCAGGCGTTTGGTAGTCTTTTTGCGTTTGGTTTCAGAATTTGTCTGGCTCAGTTCTTCGCGCATAGTCGCGATTTCGTGTTCCAGATCCTGCGCACGCAGCAACGCCAGGATAGCTTCAGCGCCCATTTTAGCGTCGAACTCATCACCGTATTCTTCCAGCGCATCCAGATATTGTTCTTCGGTCAGCATCTGACTGCGTTCGAGGCTGGTCATACCAGCATCAACCACGACAAATGATTCGAAATACAATACACGTTCGATGTCACGCAGGGTCATGTCGAGTAACAGACCGATACGGGATGGTAACGACTTCAGGAACCAGATATGAGCAACTGGGGAAGCCAGCTCAATGTGACCCATGCGTTCACGACGCACTTTAGTCTGAGTAACTTCTACGCCACATTTTTCACAAATCACACCACGGTGTTTAAGACGCTTATACTTACCGCACAAGCATTCATAATCTTTAACTGGTCCGAAGATGCGAGCACAAAACAGGCCGTCACGTTCTGGTTTGAACGTGCGATAGTTAATGGTTTCAGGCTTTTTAACTTCACCGAATGACCAGGAACGGATCATGTCAGGCGATGCCAGACCGATCTTGATACCGTCAAACTCTTCAGTCTTGCTCTGCGCTTTTAAAAACTTGAGTAAGTCTTTCACCTGTATCTCCCGTCAGGAGGTTAACTTCGGTATGCCGCGACGCGGCATACCGTTACTATTCTGAGTCCAGAAACAAGGACGTTAGTCCTTACTCTTCTTCCAACTCGATGTTGATACCCAACGAGCGGATTTCCTTCAGCAATACGTTGAAGGATTCTGGTATACCTGGTTCCATGCGGTGATCGCCATCTACGATGTTTTTATACATCTTAGTACGACCATTCACATCGTCCGATTTAACCGTCAACATTTCCTGCAGAGTGTAAGCAGCACCGTATGCTTCCAGTGCCCATACTTCCATCTCCCCGAAACGCTGACCACCGAACTGTGCTTTACCACCCAGCGGCTGCTGAGTAACCAAGCTGTAAGAACCGGTAGAACGAGCATGCATTTTGTCATCGACCAAGTGGTTCAGTTTCAGCATGTACATGTAACCAACAGTTACTACACGCTCAAACGGCATACCGGTACGACCGTCAAACAAGGTGATCTGACCTGATTCAGGTTTATCCGCCAGCTTCAGCAGCTCTTTGATTTCGCTTTCTTTCGCGCCATCAAACACAGGTGTTGCCACCGGTAGACCTTTACGCAGGTTTTGAACCAGCGTGCGAACTTCCGCATCACTCAGTGTAGCAATATCGATCTGTTGTTGATCGCTGCCACCTAAATCATAGACGCGTTGTAAGAACTCACGTAATTCAGCCAGTTCACGCTGTTCTTTGACCATACGGTCAATTTTTTCACCAATACCTTTTGCTGCCAGACCAAGGTGAACTTCCAGGATCTGACCGATGTTCATACGTGACGGTACGCCCAACGGGTTCAGCACGATGTCGACAGGATTCCCTTCGTCATCGTATGGCATGTCTTCAACCGGACAAATTTTGGAGATAACCCCTTTGTTACCGTGACGACCCGCCATTTTGTCACCAGGCTGAATACGACGTTTCACTGCCAGATAGACTTTAACGATCTTCAGCACGCCAGGAGCCAGATCATCACCTTGGATGATTTTCTGACGTTTGGCTTCAAACTTACGATCGAATTCTTCTTTCAGTGCCACGTACTGTTCAGCGATCTGTTCCAGCTCAACTTGTTTAGCTTCGTCATCCAGCGACTGTTCCAGCAGCTTTTTGCGATCAAGTTTAGACAGTTTTTCTTCGCTGAAACCAGCAGCAACCAGTAATGAACGTGCACGACCAAAAATACCGTCTTCGAAGATTTTGAACTCTTCGGTCAAGTCTTTTTTGGCATCGCGCAATTGCATGTCTTCAACTTCTTTAGCGCGTTTATCTTTTTCTACGCCATCACGAGTAAAGACCTGCACGTCAATAACGGTGCCGTAAACACCATTAGGCACACGCAGAGAAGAATCTTTTACGTCAGAAGCTTTTTCACCAAAAATGGCGCGCAGCAGTTTTTCTTCTGGCGTCAGTTGGGTTTCGCCTTTTGGCGTTACCTTACCGACCAGAATGTCACCGCCTTTCACTTCTGCACCAACATAAACGATACCTGACTCATCCAGTTTGGACAGTGCAGCTTCGCCTACGTTTGGAATATCAGCCGTGATCTCTTCTGAACCTAATTTAGTATCACGAGCAATACAAGACAGTTCCTGAATATGAATAGTCGTCAGGCGATCTTCTTGTACCACACGTTCAGAGACCAAAATCGAGTCTTCGAAGTTATAACCGTTCCAAGGCATGAACGCGACGCGCATGTTCTGACCCAGCGCCAACTCACCCAAATCGGTGGAAGGACCATCGGCCAACACGTCACCCAGCATCACTGGTTCACCAACAGATACACATGGACGTTGGTTAATACAGGTGTTCTGGTTAGAACGGGTATATTTGGTCAGGTTGTAGATGTCGATACCGGCTTCACCAGGTAACAGCTCATCTTCATTAACCTTAACCACAATACGAGATGCATCAACGTAATCAATGAAACCACCACGACGAGCAACTACCGTTACACCGGAGTCAACTGCCACAGCACGTTCCATACCAGTACCTACCAGCGGCTTATCAGCACGCAGAGTTGGTACCGCTTGACGTTGCATGTTTGAACCCATCAATGCGCGGTTCGCGTCATCGTGTTCAAGGAACGGGATCAGCGATGCAGCAACAGAAACCACCTGCTGTGGACTTACGTCCATATACTGGATCTGTTCTGCATTCATAAAGGTAGATTCACCTTTATGACGGCAAGGGATCAATTCATCTTTCAGGCTGCCATTTGCATCTACATTGGCATTAGCCTGTGCGATAACGAAGTTACCTTCTTCAATCGCAGATAAGTAATCCACTTCATCAGTGATCACGCCATCAATAACTTTGCGATATGGGGTTTCCAGGAAACCATACTCGTTAGTACGAGAATATACCGCCAGTGAGTTGATCAGACCGATGTTCGGACCTTCAGGCGTTTCGATTGGACACAGACGACCGTAGTGAGTCGGATGTACGTCTCGAACTTCGAAGCCGGCACGTTCACGCGTCAAACCACCTGGGCCCAGTGCAGAAATACGACGTTTGTGCGTAATTTCTGACAATGGGTTGTTCTGATCCATAAACTGCGACAGCTGGCTGGAACCGAAGAATTCTTTTACGGCTGCAGAAATTGGCTTCGCATTGATCAGATCTTGTGGCTGCACGGCATCCAGATCGCCTAAAGATAGACGCTCTTTTACTGCACGTTCAACACGCACTAAACCAACACGGAATTGGTTTTCAGCCATTTCACCAACGGAACGGATACGACGGTTACCCAGATGATCGATATCATCCACATCGTCTTTACCGTTACGAATGGCAATCAACTGTTTCATCACATCAACGATATCGTCTTCAGACAAAATGCCTGAGCCAATATGTTCTGGACGAGCCAGTCGGCTATTGAATTTCATACGACCAACAGTCGACAGATCATAACGATCTGCTGAGAAGAACAGGTTTTCAAATAGCTGTTCTGCTGCATCTTTCGTTGGCGGCTCACCTGGGCGCATCATACGGTAGATTTCTACCAGTGCTTCCAGACGGTTAGTGCTTGAATCAATACGTAATGTTTCAGAAATATATGAACCATGATCCAGTTCATTAGTGAACAGGATTTCAAACTGTTTAAAGCCAGCGACTGACAGATTCGCAATAGCTTCCAGACTCAATGCAGTGTTGGCATTGATCAGGACTTCACCAGTTTGTGGATTCACATAATCTTTAGCAGAAATTTTGCCGACGACATATTCAACCGGAACTTCGATTTGATTGACGTTAGCTTTCTCTAACTGACGAATGTGACGTGCAGTAATACGACGGCCTTTTTCGACCACCACATCGCTACCAGCCAGAATATCGAAGGTTGCGGTTTCGCCACGTAGACGCTCCGGCACCAACTCCATCATCACTTTGCCATCTTTGATTTCAAATTTAATTGTTTCAAAGAAGGTCGTCAGGATCTGTTCTGTCGTGAATTCCAGTGCACGTAAGATGATAGTCGCAGGTAACTTACGGCGACGGTCGATACGTACAAACAGGTTATCCTTGGCATCGAACTCAAAGTCCAACCAAGAACCACGGTAAGGAATAACGCGAGCGTTATACAGAACCTTACCTGAAGAGTGGGTTTTACCCTTATCGTGATCAAAGAACACGCCAGGACTACGATGCAGCTGGGAAACGATAACACGCTCTGTACCATTGATGACAAAGGTACCGTTATCAGTCATCAGCGGGATTTCGCCCATGTACACTTCTTGTTCTTTAATTTCTTTGACAGTGCCTGCCGCAGCTTCTCTATCAAACAGCACTAAGCGCAGCTTCACGCGCAATGGAGCTGAATAGGTGACGCCACGGATTTGACACTCTTTTACGTCAAAGACCGGTTCTCCCAAGCGATAGCTGACATATTGCAGCTCCGCAGTACCAGAATAACTGGTAATGGGGAATACGCTGCGGAATGCAGCCTCAAGCCCGTATGCCCCTTCTGGGTCGGCATCAAGGAATTGTTTGAAGGAGTCCAGTTGAATGGACAAGAGATAAGGCGTTTCCAGTACCTGATCACGCTTACCGAAGTCCTTACGAATGCGTTTTTTTTCGGTATAAGAGTTAACCATAGGGTTCCTCAGCTCGCTGATAAGTGACCCAAGCTGCTCTAGTCAGAGCAGTTCTGTAATACATTGCTACTGTGTACTTTTCGTACTTTTTATAAGCCCAGGTGAGCAATGTGAATTCCTGCAGCTTACAGCGCAAAAGGGCCGGTGAAGTTTCTTCACCAGCCCTAGCCTGTTTTATCAGGCCGCTAACCTACTGTTAAGTAGATTATTTGATCTCAACAGAAGCACCTGCAGCTTCCAGCTCTTTCTTCAGAGCTTCAGCTTCTTCTTTAGAGATTGCTTCTTTAACTGCAGTTGGAGCAGCTTCTACCAGGTCTTTAGCTTCTTTCAGACCCAGAGAGGTTGCAGCACGAACAGCTTTGATTACAGCTACTTTGTTAGCGCCGATAGCGGTCAGCATAACGTTGAATTCAGTTTGTTCTTCAACCGCTTCAGCAGCAGCGGCTGGGCCGGCAGCTACAGCAGCAGCAGAAACACCGAACTTCTCTTCCATAGCGGTGATCAGTTCTACAACGTCCATTACTGACATAGCAGCAACGGCTTCGATGATTTGGTCTTTAGTGATAGACATGAGAAAAAAATCCTGTCGTTGAAGTATTAAAAATAAAAATAATCTGTTCTGTTACAAGAATTAAGCTGCTTCGGCTTCTTTCTTGTCGCGCAGAGCTGCCAGAGTACGAACCAGTTTGCCAGCTGAAGCTTCTTTCATAGTAGCCATCAGTTTCGCAATTGCTTCTTCGTATGTAGGCAGAGTTGCCAGACGATCAATTTGAGCTGCAGGGATGAATTCACCCTGGAACGCACCACCCTTGATAGAGAACTTGTCGTTCCCTTTAGCGAACTCTTTGAACAGACGAGCAGCAGCGCCCGGATGTTCGTTAGAGAAAGCGATCAGGGTCGGACCAACAAATACGTCGTTCATACATGCGAAGTCAGTACCTTCTACTGCACGAGTCAGCAGAGTGTTACGAACAACACGCAAGTAAACGCCTGCTTCACGAGCAGACTGACGCAGAGTGGTCATCTTGGCTACGGTTACGCCGCGTGAATCGGCTGCAACAGCAGACAGTGCGCCTTTGGCAGCTTCGCTGACTTCAGCGACAATCGCTTTTTTGTCTTCGAGTCCTAATGCCATTGGCTTACTCCTGGAGTTAATCTGGGCGAACCCAGAACTGTCAACACCTCTCCTTCCGGAGAGAATTCGGCGGCAGAGTCCAGAAGAAAGAAATCTTTCTCGCTGGGTTCCGGCACCGTCTACGCAGGGATATTAAGGTTTACACCACCTGCGGTCTTGGACGGGAGTCGAGACCCCCAACCAAACTAAGGGGCGAGATTATAGACTATAATCTCGCCCCTAGTAAATAAGCTTAAGCAGCTTTGGTATCCAGAGAAGCCTGATCAACAGCTAAACCTGCACCCATAGTGGTAGACAAGCTAACTTTCTTGATGAATTGGCCCTTAGCTGTAGATGGTTTTGCTTTTTTCAGCGCAACCAACAGTGATTCTAAGTTCTCTTTCAGTTGAGCTTCAGTGAAGTCAACCGTACCAATGGTAGAATGGATGATACCATTCTTGTCGTTACGGTAACGAACCTGACCTGCTTTAGCATTTTTAACTGCTTCAGCCACGTTAGGAGTCACAGTACCAACTTTAGGGTTTGGCATCAGACCACGTGGGCCCAGGATTTGACCCAGTTGACCAACTACGCGCATTGCATCTGGAGAAGCAATTACTACGTCGAAGTTCATTTCGCCACGTTTGATCTGTTCAGCCAGATCGTCCATACCTACCAGGTCAGCGCCAGCAGCGGTAGCCGCTTCAACGTTAGCACCCTGTGTAAATACAGCAACACGTACAGTACGACCAGTACCGTTTGGCAGCACAGTTGCACCACGAACGTTTTGATCAGATTTACGTGCGTCGATACCCAAGTTAACAGATACGTCAACGCTTTCCAGAAACTTAGCAGTAGCCAGTTCTTTCAGTAAAGCAACGGCTTCAGTGATGTTGTACTCTTTAGTAGCATCAACTTTTTCACGAATTACGCGCATGCGTTTAGTTAATTTAGCCATTGTCTTATCCCTCTACTACCAGGCCCATGGAACGGGCAGAGCCAGCGATACAGCGGGCTTTCGCTTCCAAATCAGTACCAGTCATATCTGGTTCTTTAGTTTTGGCGATTTCCAGCAGTTGAGCATGAGTCACTTTACCCACTTTATCTTTGTTTGGCTTAGCTGAGCCAGACTTGATGTCCGCCGCTTTCTTCAACAAGTAAGAAGCTGGTGGAGTTTTAGTTTCGAAAGTGAAAGAACGGTCACTGTATACAGTGATTACAACTGGAGTAGGCGCGCCTTTTTCCAGTTTGTCTGTACGGGCGTTGAACGCTTTACAGAATTCCATGATGTTAACACCGTGCTGACCCAGAGCCGGACCTACTGGTGGGCTTGGATTCGCGCTACCGGCTTTAACTTGCAGCTTAATATAGGCTGTAACTTTCTTTGCCATTTTACAATTACCTCAAATGTGGGTTCTAGCGCCTCAGAGCTAAGCTCTTCATCGGCTCCCCAATAGAAAAAGGGGCAGCGAATTATAGGGATAACCGCTGCCCCAGACAACCAGTAATATTAAACTTTTTCGACCTGACTGAAATCAAGTTCTACCGGTGTTGCACGACCGAAGATCAGAACAGAAACCTTCATGCGGCTTTTGTCGTAATCAACTTCTTCTACAGTACCGTTGAAATCCGCAAACGGACCATCAGAGACGCGAATAACTTCACCTGGTTCGAACAGAGTTTTGTGTTTTGGTTTATCCACAGACTCTTGCAGACGATTCAGAATGGCATCAGCTTCTTTGTCGGTAATAGGTGCTGGACGATCAGATGTTCCGCCAATGAAACCCATTACACGAGGCACATTACGTACTAAATGCCATGATGCATCGTTCATGATCATTTGCACTAATACATAACCCGGGAAAAATTTACGTTCACTTTTACGTTTTTGACCGGCACGCATTTCTACTATTTCTTCTGTAGGAACCAGAATTTCGCCAAACTGGTCTTCCATTGCGTGCATTTTGATATGTTCTTTTAACGATTTGGCGACACGGCCTTCAAAACCGGAAAAGGCTTGTACCACATACCATCTCATGCGTTGTTCTGACATTTATTAACCCTTCATTCCGGTGATCAACTCAACTAGCCAGATCAGAG
>CAIZDF010000564.1 GCA_903931645.1 uncultured Tolumonas sp. | reverse complement strand
GTAGTTAGTGTCTATATTTGCCAGTGCATCACCCTTTGAGATATTTATTTATCGTCATATTCGTATTATCCATGTCATCAAAATTTGCCTCGCCCTTTTAATTGCCCATTTGATCAATGCGGCCTTTCCCGTTCCTCATTTTGCGTGGACCTCTGTCACCATCGTGATCATTATGCTCACGTTACCCCAGGTGGGAGGCGCGTTAGAAAAATCCATTCAACGTATTATTGGAACCGTTTTAGGTGCTTGTTACGCGATTGCTATTTTGTTGCTTACCAGTAACACGTGGTTGATTGCCATTTTGACCATGCTGGGAATTGCGGGCACCGCGTATCGGGCAACCAGTAAAATGGGGTATGCCTATCTGGTGGCTGGTTTTACGCTGATCATGGTGTTGGATGGTGGTAGCCAATCGTTCGAAGAAGCGTTATGGCGTACAGGTACTATTTTGTTGGGCTGTGTCATTGCACTGCTCGTGTCACTGATAGTGTTACCTTTGCGAGCCAGAAATGAATGGCGTTGGCAGTTAGCTGAATCATTAAAACGTATGGGGAAGATCTGGCAAGCGCATCTTTCACCAAATGTGGTAAAACCATTAGCTACCCGAGCAATGCTGAAAAGTGTTGAACGAGCCATTCAGCGGCAAAAAGCACTACATAAATCGGTTGTACTGGAATCTAAAGTATTACGTCATCACAGTGATGTTTTAGATGAATTAGTTTCGGCGCAAAGCCGTTGTCTATTGTTGCTGGAACTATTGGCCCAAACACGTTGGGAAAGTAGTCGCAGTGCGTTAGTCATCCAAGATCTGTTTTCGTTAGGTTTTGCGGGGCGCGAATTGGGGTTGGATCTACAAGCTTTATCTCAGTTTTGTGCCGGATATAGTGATTTGTTACCACCGTCACGACAGGAGTTATTAGTTAGTTATAAAAGAGAAATTCAAATCACCTTAACCGAACAAAGCAGTTTTTATCTTAATGCCAATGGGTATGCTTGGCTGGTTTATCAGGCTGGCATTCAGATGGAGCATATCAATAGTTTGATCCGGCGCATTACTATGGTGACGGACCTCGAGCATGCGTAAAAAACTGATTCGTGGCGATATAAGAAAATGATATAACTAGCGCTGTCTATATTTAACTATGCAATATAAAAGGCAGGAATCAGGGTATGCAGGAGCAAGGAGTGCTGTTGTCCCGGGAAGAACAAACTAAGATAACCCGGGTGCTGGTGAGAACGGCACAGATGCTGGCTCAGTGTGGTGCTGAAAGTCGTTTGATTGAACAAACGACATGTCGTGTTGGCGCTGCGTTGGGTGTTGAAAGTGTTGAAATGGCGATTTCCCCGAGTGCTGTTGTTTTAACAACACTGAATCATGGCTCTTGTATTACAACAACACGACGCATACATGAGTTGGGTATTAACATGCATGTTCTGTGTGCTATCCAGCGGATCTGTATTCTGTGTGAAAAACGTTTGCTGACTACGGCTGATGATGTCAATAAACATTTAACCGAGATTAAGCCATTTCGATATAACCGTTGGTTAGTGGTTTTAATGATTGGTTTATCGTGTGGCGCATTTAGTCTGTTATTTGGCGGCGATTGGCCAGTCTTTTTTACCACCTGCACCGCATCGGCTGTGGGGATGTTTGTTCGTCAGGAAATTGCACACCGTCATTTCAGCCCATTAATTAATTTTGCTACGACGGCATTTATTGCGACCTCAATCGCCAGCATGGCGACCGTTTATCACTGGGGCGAACAACCGTATTTGGCGATGGCTGCCTGTGTCTTGTTGCTGGTGCCAGGTTTCCCATTAGTAAATGCCCTATTTGATATGGTGAAAGGGTATTTTAATATGGGGCTTGCTCGTTGGGGCACGGCCACCTTGTTAACATTAAGCGCTACTGCTGGAATTGTTTTGGCAATGAAATTAACGGGTGTATGGGGATGGAATCCATAATGGAATTGTTACGGGCAATTGTATTTGATGCTTTTTGGTCCGCAATTCCAGCCGTTGGTTTTGCGATGATTTTTGCCGTTCCACCCCGGATGCTAAAATATTGTGCTGCTGGTGGGGCTTTTGCACATAGTTTGCGAATGTTGCAAATACATTTTGGGATGCCTATTGAGTGGGCAACCTTTATTACTACCACATTGGTTGGATTAATTTTTGTCTATGTTTCTCGCCGCTTGTTAGCCCCACGTCCTGTTTTTACCGTCGCGAGCATTATTCCGATGATCCCCGGTAAATTCGCGTTTAACACAATTATTGCTGTGTTAAGTATGAACAGTGGTGGTGTAACAGAAAAGTTACTGCAAGCCAGTATCGAGAATGGTTTGAAAACTCTGTTTATCTTGTTTGCTCTTTGTTTTGGGCTGGCAGTACCTTCTTTATTTATTTATCGAAACAGGCCGATTGTATAACGCTATGTTGATCTCTTTAATTGTTGCGATGGCAGAAAATCGCGTGATTGGTCGAGGTAATCAAATGCCTTGGCACTTGCCGGCTGATTTGCGCCATTTCAAAAGTGTGACTCTGGGCAAGCCTGTGATTATGGGGCGGAAGACCTTTGAGTCGATCGGCCGACCATTACCAGGTCGACGTAACCTGGTGATCAGTCGCAATGCGGATTGGCAGGCTGAGGGTGTGGAGAGTGTTAACTCTCTGGATGCTGCGCTTGCATTGGTGCAGGATGCTGATGAAGTTATGATCATCGGTGGTGGTCAGTTATACAGCGAAGCTCTGCCGTTGGCACAACGCTTATATCTGACGCATATTGAGTTACCAGTCACGGATGCCGATACTTGGTTTCCTGATTATTCACAATATCAGTGGCAGCAGCGAGCGGAAGAGTTGCATAATCCCGATGAGAAAAACCCTTATCACTATCGGTTCGAAACATTAGATCGCTGTATTTAAACAAACAATACATAAAAGAAGACCCGGATTGCCGGGTCTTCTTTTATTCACCGCTGGAGTAAACCGGGCAGTTTAGACTGAACATGGCATTATCTTCCCAACGCCATAACGTTAATTGATTGCCCCAGACACAGCCGGTATCCAGTGCTTTGATCTTTGGTAATGGGCATTTTCCCATCAACGCTGCCCAGTGCCCAAACACCAAATGTGGTTCATCGGCGTCAGCTTTTCGTACCTCAAACCAGGGCGCCAGCTGGGCCGGTTTATCGGCAGGCGACTCTTTGCATTTAAACTCTAAACTACCGTCATTGCGGCAAAAGCGCATGCGGGTAAAGCTATTGATGATGTAACGCCAGCGAGGCAAACCAGTCAAGCGAGGGTCCCAATGTGATGGTTCTTCACCATACATATGACCGAGCAACCAAGTACCTTGATCGCTGCGTAACAATGTTTCGACTTCACGTGCACAATGCCGTGCGGTTGCTAAATCCCATTGCGGGGACAACCCAGCGTGCGTCATCATTACAGGTAAAGTAGGGTGCTCTGCCATGATTGGGCGGTTTTGCAGCCAATGTATTAATTCATGCCGATCGGGTGCAGTAAGGATGTTTTCCGTTTTATCTTTTTTCTTTGGCAATGCATGTCCGGCCGCGACTGCCAGCAAGTTCAAATCATGATTACCTAACACTGTCGTCGCGCGATCGCCCAAGCTGTATACAAAACGCAACACGTCCAGTGATTGTGGCCCTCTGGCAACCAGATCGCCGGTCAGCCACAGTTCATCCTGCTGGGTATTAAATTGTGCCAGATCCAATAATTGCTGTAATTCAGCGTAACATCCTTGGACGTCGCCAACAAAATAGGTTGCCATACTTCAACACTCTACTTAGCAGGTTTAAGAAATTATCTCATATCGATGGGATAACACATGATTCAGTTGATGAGATGAGGAATTGCCAACGCAAAAGGAGGAATACTCACTTCAAACAGCTGTTCGTTGTATTTATTTTGAAAGGTATAGCTACCACGCATACAACCAAACGGTGTTTTTAGCTGTATGTTGCTCTGATAAGTATAAGATTGGCCCGCGGCTATGATCGGCTGTTGCCCGACTACGCCTTGTCCTTGCACTTCTGTCTGTTGGCCATTGGCATCACTGATCAGCCAGTGGCGGTCCATCAACTGTACATCTTCACCTGATTGGTTATGAATAGTAATTTCATAACCAAAGGCATACAGCGCATCATCTGGATCTGATTGTTCAGCAAGATAAAAGGGACGCGGTGTGATTTGTATGCCCGGCATAATGCATCCTTAGCGATGAGTTGTCAGCCAGTTAGCAATACTGACAAATTGAGCTAACGTCAAGTTTTCTGGTCGCAGGTTTGGATCAATGTTGATCTCTTCCAACTGTTCTGCCGTGATGAAACTGCGGAAGCTATTACGAATAGTTTTACGACGTTGACCAAAACCTTCCTGACATACACGTTGTAAGTCTGCAACATCAAGTGCTTCATAAGGACGTTTTTGCCAAGGTGCCAGACGCACGACCGCCGAGTTGACTTTCGGTGCTGGTTTAAATGCATGTGGACCCACTTCTAACACCGGGGACACTTGGCAGTAATACTGTGTCATCACCGTCAGACGACCATAGTCTTTGCTATTCGGACCTGCAGCTAAACGCTCCACCACCTCTTTTTGCAGCATGAAATACATGTCAGTAATATGCTGTGTCTTTTCCAACAGATGAAAAATCAGCGGTGTGGAAATGTTGTAAGGCAGATTACCGAAGATACGTAATGGGCGACCAGGTTGTGCCAGTTCGTCGAAATTAAATTTCATCGCATCGGCTTCATGCACGATCAATTTATCTTTCAGGCGTGGATGTTTACGCAGGCGAGCAGCTAAGTCACGGTCGAGTTCAACGACATGCATTTTATCAACCTGATCACAAACAGGTTCAGTTAACGCGCCAAGACCTGGGCCGATCTCAACTAAAACATCATCCTGACGTGGTGCTATTGCTGAGACAATTGCATCAATCGTGTATTGATCATGCAAGAAGTTTTGGCCAAAACGTTTACGTGCGCGGTGACCGAGGTGAACATTGTCGTTAATCATTGTTTATGAGATACCATTGAAATCGCTTGATGTAATGCGGTTAGCAGGCTGCCATTATGGCTTTTACCACTGCCAGCTAATTCGAGAGCAGTGCCGTGATCAACTGAGGTGCGAATAAACGGCAACCCCAGTGTGATATTGACGGCACGGCCAAATCCTTTGTATTTGAGAACAGGTAAGCCTTGATCGTGATACATGGCTAACACTGCGTCGGCGCGTTGCAGATATTTATCCTGAAACAGGGTATCAGCAGGAAGTGGACCTTCCAGTGAATACCCTTGGTTTCGTAATGTTGCCAAAACAGGCTCAATGACATCGATCTCTTCACGCCCCATATGTCCGCCTTCACCAGCATGTGGATTCAGACCACAGACTAGAATGTGCGGTGTAGCGATACCAAATTGTGTCTGCAGATCATGCTGCAGTATTTCAATGGTTCGAGTTAAGCTTGCTGTAGTGATGGCATCGGCAACATCACGTAAGGGGAGGTGTGTTGTTGCTAGTGCAACCCGCAATCCTTCGGTGGCCAGCATCATGACAACCTGCTCGACCCCTGCTTGTTCTGCAAAAAACTCAGTATGCCCACTAAACGGCACTCCGGCTTCATTGATGACACCTTTATG
>CAIZDF010000563.1 GCA_903931645.1 uncultured Tolumonas sp. | reverse complement strand
TCATGAAATTAGATCAAGTAAACAGTGCTGCGTTACAAAATATGCTGAAAAGCACGCAGCGTAATACCGGTAAAAATACTCAAGCAGCAACGCAGGCGAACGATGAAGTATCGTTGAGCAATTCCGCAAAATTGGGTAACCGGGTTTTACAATTTTCATTGTCTCAATCACTGACTATTAATGGTAAAAAATATAATGTAGATCAGCAAGATAGTACTGATTCAAGCAGCGATAGTTCGTTGTTTGATTTTAAAAAGGTCGCTGAAAATGTGCTGTCGTTTGTCACAAATACCATCCGAGCTAGTAAGCAGGGTGGAAGTGATGACGAAGCGCTGAAAAAGATGTTGGGTCAGGCGTATAAAGGGATCGACAAAGGATTCAGCGATGCCCGGAAAGAGCTGGATCAAAACGGTCAACTATCTGATCCACTCAAAGAAGGGATCGATAAAAGTTACAATTTGATCCAAAAAGGTATGAGTGATTTTGAGAAAGAGCTGTTTGGTCAAACAACGGACAATACGGCTTCAGCTTCGGCTAATACAGAAGCAACAACAACCAATACTCCGGTGACCACCGATCAATCCGCGACTGACAAAGTAAAAACTCCGAAAGAGATTGGCAATTCTATTCTGGCGGCTTTTACCGGTCAGCAATCAGCCTCGTTGGAATTGACGACGAAAGAAGGGGATAAAGTCACTATTCAGTTCGATGACCAACAGCAATGGCGTCAGCAGCAAAGTAGTGGTTTGGCGAAAAAAGCACTACAGACTTATGGCGAACTGGCTGGCAAGAGTACGAAGAACAGTGATAGCACCAGCACCGATAATTCTGCATTTTATAGTCACACCACACAGTTCAGTTTCAAAGTAGAAGGCGATCTCAACAGCAGTGAGCTGAAATCGATCTCTGATATGGTGAATAAAGTCGGCAGTCTGTCGGACAGTTTCTTTGGCGGTAATATCAGTGATGCATTACAACAAGCAAAACAGTTGGATCTGGGCGATGGTCAACTAGCGAGCTTGTCACTAAATTTATACCAGCAGCAGGCTATCGGTTGGCAAGGAAATACAGATAGTGTCGCCAGTACGGGGTCGACAGACAGGCCAGCGGAAAATAATGCCACCGATAGTCAGACCGCCGATAGTAAAACAGCAGCTACTGACAATACGCAGACCGCGAGCGATTTACCGGCGGTGTTTGGCAAGCTGGGCGATTATTTAAAACAATTACAGGCATTATTTGATCAGATGTCTGCATCGTTTAATCCGGATGCGCAAAATAATTTGCAGGGGTGGGTGGCTAAACAACAGCATCCAGAACAATCTAACGATCAAATTGGCCAGTTTGTCAGTTTTAATCAGCGAATGCAGCAAGCAATGGCATCTTTGGCCGATAACCAGCAAACCAATCCGACTGATACAACAGCAGCCTGATTTAATTGTAAAAAAATCAAAAATGTGACGGCGGACTCTGCAAAGATCCGCTGTTTTTTGTTAATCAAATGTCAAATCCCGCTATACACCCAATTCCATGCTCTCTATAATCCGCGACTCTCTGGCGCTTAACCTGCTTAAAAGGGAATCCGGTGTGAATCCGGAGCTGGCGCGCAGCGGTAATGGGGAACGAAAGCGACCGAGTGTAAACTCAGGCACTGCCATTGGGTGGGAAGCCATCGCCGTAGGATAACAGCCCCTAAGCCCGAAGACCTGCCAGAGCAAAATCTGGGTCATATCATCTGATATGGCAATTAGGGACCACTACGCGAACTAGGGATTGCCCAAATGTCGAAACGACTGACTGCCTCTGTGCTGTCGGCGCTGGTTATTGCTGCGCCAACACACGCCGAAGAATCTACCGGCCTGCCGATCACGGTAACGGCGACACGTTTTGCTGAACCAACCGCTTCAGTGTTGGCACCGGTAAACATTATTACCCGCAAAGATATTGAACAACTACATGCGCGCTCACTGGCTGATGTAGTGAAAACATTACCCGGTGTGGAAATGGTTTCTAATGGAGGGCGGGGCCAGCAATCCTCTGTTCTCGTCCGCGGCACTACTTCAGCGGAAACACTGGTTTTAATGGATGGTGTCCGCATTAATAGCGCGACCAATGGCGCTACCGACTTCAGCAGCATTCCACTGAATCAGGTGGAACGCATTGAATTTGTGCGTGGTGCTCGTGCCTCTGTTTATGGTTCTGATGCAATGGGTGGTGTTATCAATATCATTACCCGCGGCACGACAGGACAAAGTCACCATAGCCTGAACGGTAGTGCTGGCTCTCGTGACTATCAAAATCTCAACGGCAATTCTTCTTTCGATATTAGTCAGCAGCAACATCTGAAAGTGGCAGGTGGTTATGAAACGGAAGATGGTTATAACGCGCATCCTGTGGCTGGTATCAACGATGGTGATAAACACGGTTTCCTTGGCCGTAGTGCCATGCTGGATTATCAAAACCAACTGACGGATAACACCAACGTTTATGGAGCGATGCACTGGACGCGCAATACCGTTCAGAGCGACGGTTCATCTGTGCCATATGTTTATAACGGTGTTACATATGGTGGGCATGAGCGCGATGAAACTTGGGAAGAAAACACCAACTATCAGTTAGGTACTAAATATCAAAAAGATCGTTATCAGACCGAAATAAAAACCAGTTTGATCAATAACGATATGTATTATTACCCAGATATCATCTCCCGTGATGACGCGGATTCGGTTTATAAAACCAATCAATATCAGGTCAGTTGGCTGAATAACTATCAGCTCACCGATCCATGGAGTGTTGGTGGTGGGGTAGATTGGCGTCGTGATGTTTTACAGTCGGATTCCGAATCATCGGGCACCGCTTTTTTTAACGATGACAAAGGTCGTAACAATGTCGGTGTTTACGCCTTATCACAATACCATTGGCAGCAGTGGTTAGGTGAACTTAGTGGACGTACTGATGATAATCAACAGTACGGTCGTCATAACACTTGGCAAGCGGGTTTGGGTTGGAATTTTGTACCTGAATATCGCTTGAGTACACGTTATGGCACTGCATTCCGTGCACCAACGTTTAATGATCTTTATACCCCGTATTCGGTTTCTCCCGATCTGAAACCTGAAACTTCAAAAAATAGTGAAGTGGCACTGGAAGGCACTACGGCAGGCTTATTGTGGCGCGTTACTGGTTATCGCAATGATATTGACCAAATGATTCAATGGGCTCCCGGTAGCGATGGTAACTGGTATCCAAGCAATGTGGGCCGCGCTCGAATCAGAGGGATTGAGCTGGAAGGTGAATTTGCTACTGGTTGGTTAAACCATAAAATCAGTGCTGATTTCAAAGATGCTCAGGATCTGGAAAATGATACCCCTTTGGCCCGCCGAGCTAAGCGTAACTACAAATGGACCGGTTCGGCAAACTGGGAAAAATGGGATTCATCACTGATAGGCCAATATCAGAGTGAACGCTTTGATAACTCAGCCCGATTAGCGCCATATAGCTTATGGGATGCGGCGGTGGGTTATCATGTCTTACCACAACTGCGTATTGGTGGTCGTGTTGATAATCTGTTTGATAAGGATTACACCGTTGCTTCTGGCTATGCGACACCAGAACGTAGTTATTACCTTGATTTCAGTTATCAGATGTAATTTGTTTTCGCATTGAGAGCGCAATAAAAAAGGGTTCGCTGTCATGCGAACCCTTTTTGTTTATCTAACTGCTATCTGAAAAAGTTATTCATCTTCCAGGTAGGCATAGCCTTGCAGACCGGCTTCCAACTCTTCCAGCAACTCTTTACGTGTTTCTTCACTGAGTGATGGGTGTGCCACCAATTTTTGGTAATCACGACGGATCACCGAGGTGTCGATGTTGACGTAACGCAGCAGGTTATCGACATTATCGCCTTTGATGATATTCGTGATCACTGCTTCGCCACTGTCGTTCAGTGTCACTTCTGCGCTGTGCGTATCACCAAATAGATTATGCAAGTCGCCCAAAATTTCCTGATAGGCACCGACCAAGAAGAAACCCATATAGCTGGTTTTGTCTGGGTCAATTTCCGGCATTGGCAGTGTGCTTTCAATACCGACGCCATCAACATACTCTTTAATCGTGCCGTCAGAATCACAGGTGATATCCATGATCACACCACGACGAGTTGGTTGTTGATCCAGCCCACTCAATGGCATGATCGGGAAGATCTGGTCGATCCCCCAGGCATCCGGCAGGGATTGGAACAATGAGAAATTGACGAAACATTTATCGGCTAGTTTCTCATTTAATTCATCCTGCAGATTACGATGCATGCGATTGATCGGGTTGAGCATGTCTTTCAGTTGCAGGCACAGATTGAGATGCAGATCTTCCGCCCAGGCACGCTGCTGTAAGGTCAGCATTCCTAACGTGTATTGCGTATGCACATCGGCCAGATCAGACACCGAGTCGTGGAAAATTTCCAGCAAACCCGGATCTTCTTTGTCGTGCAGTTCATTCCAGCTGTCCCACATGTTTTGCAGCAACAGTGGTGCGTCAGTACCGGGTGCTTCCGGTGGGAAGGTTGGTAACTGGCTTTCCATGCCGACGATATTGGAGATCAGTACCGCATGATGTGCGGTAATCGCGCGGCCGGATTCACTGATGATCATCGGATGCGGCAAACCGAACTCTTCGCACACATCACCGATGCCCCAGACGACGTTATTTGCGTATTCGCGCAGGTTATAGTTCGCCGAGCAATGGCTTTGCGAACGGGAGCCTTCGTAATCGACACCCAGACCACCGCCGACGTCGACCACTTCAATGTTGGCTCCCAGCTTACGCAGTTCTGCATAGAAACGACCGCACTCGCGAATACCGCCCTGAATATCGCGGATATTGGCGATCTGAGAACCTAAGTGGAAATGCACTAACTGCAGACAATCGAGCTTACCGGCTTCGCGCAGACGTTCGACCAGACTCAGGATCTGGGCGGCATTCAGACCAAATTTGGATTTTGCCCCACCGCTGGATTGCCATTTGCCGGAGCCTTGCGCCGCTAAACGGGCGCGCACACCAATGCGTGGTGTGATATTCAGACGCGCGGCTTCATCGAGGATCAGTTCCAGCTCTGACGGTTTCTCCACCACGATATAAACATGATGGCCGAGCAGTGAACCCAGCAGGGCATGACGTACGTATTCGCGGTCTTTATAACCGTTGCAGACGATCACCGAACCTTGGTCATGGTGATGTGACAACACCGCCAATAATTCTGGTTTTGAACCGGCTTCGAGACCTAATGCCGGTTTATCGGCAAATGCACGGGTGACTGATTCGATAACCTGATTTTGTTGGTTTACTTTGATTGGGTAAACGCACTGGTAGCGGCCTTTGTAGCCGTAGCTTTGGATCGCCTGTTCGAAGGCGCCAAACAGCGCATTAATACGGGTTTTGATGATATCCGGGAAGCGTAACAAGACCGGCGTGGCATAACCTTGTTCACGCAGTTGCTCGATGATATCGACCAGCGCAATCTTGCAGTCCAGACGAGTTTTGTCTGGCGTCACCATTACTCGACCCTGCTCGTCGATATGGAAAAAACCGGCACCCCAGTAGGGAACGTTATACATTTTTAGGGCGTCTGTGGTAGACCAGTTTGCCATGGCGGTTCCTTAGGTGAAATTAACAATAATCACATAGTAGTATCAGGCGCGTTCGTGTCAGCAGCATGGCAGTATCCCTATTGCGCCCATCTGATCGCGGCGTATTTTATGCGTAATGTCTGAGGGATAAACCTTTTTTTACGACAGTGGTAAGACTCAAAAGAAGTGGTTTGATTGACTATGAGTTAAGTATGAATAAAAAGTCATATACCGGTAGGTATTGTTGTTATTCATGCAAAAAAAAGTTGAAAAAACACAGTAAAAAATAGGAGAAAACAGGCTGTTTTTGTATCAAAACAACCTGAGGAAATAAAAGGTTTTGCTGCACAGCTATGCGTGATCTTGTTCTGATCGTAGATAATGCACAATTTGATTGCTACTGCCACGCCAGACTAACGAAGGGTCAGCCAACTCTTGTTCAAATTTGCCATCAATCAGCACGTCGATCAGTGCCACGATTTCTTGCTGACGAGGTGATAATTCCGCTAACAGATAACCCGTCCACATCCAGATATCTTTGCCCGGACATTCGGCGCGCACGCGCTTTACTAGCGCCAGAACATCGGTCTGATTAGCTGGATGCAGCGGATCGCCACCGGACAGCGTCAGTCCGCGACGTTTAATCGCATCGTTATTCAGATCGGCGATGATGCGATCGGCCATTTCGGCGGTAAACAGATGGCCGGAATCGACGCGCCAGGTAGATTGGTTGTAACAGCCACGGCATTGATGTTCGCAGCCAGAAACAAATAATGTGCAGCGCGTACCAGGGCCGTTCACGACATCGATAGGGTAATACTGATGATAAAACATGATGGCTGGTTCCTGATTTGTTGCTGATGTTGCTCACCATACTCGGCAAGCCCATAAAAATCAAAGTGCAAAAAACAGGGATATGACAAGGTGCAGCCTCTCCCCAAACAGGAAGAGGCTTATGCAAAATTACTCGAGAATTTCGCGGGCGTTCACTGCTTGTAGTGGGCGATTGTTATCGTGGCCCATCACTTTTTTGAACGCATCAATTTGTGCTTTAGACACAAATACGGGTTTTTTCATCACGATCCAACGAACGCCTTCGGTGCAAGGAGGGGTGGTCAGTGAACCGCTGAAACGGTAGTAAGCATGATTTTTTGGCAGCAGATCCAACGCGTTATGAGCTGGCGTCAGCGCGATTTTATCGCCTTCTTTAGCTGGCAAATGGGCCCACAAAGTTTCTAACACTGGGTTAGCTTTGCCTTCTTTGAACATTACCGCAACGACGGCCAGATTACCGTTTTTATCGGCTTGAACGAAATGGCCTTCTAATGGATAAGACTCACCTTTGATCTCATTTTCACTCGGGGCATGGAAATGGAATTGCTTCAGTTCATATTCGACGCCGTCGATCACCACATTGCTGCCCGCATCGTAAACGACCTGAACGGTATGGCCGTTATTCAGGATCTGGCTGCCACCCACTTTGTAGTTAAATTTCAGTGGTTTCAGGTCGGCTTGGATGAAACCGGTCAGGTTAACCGGAGTCTGGTTTTTACCCGCACAGGCACCAAATTCAGGGGTCAATTTAGCCCAGTTTTCTGGCCCTTTATCACCACTGTAATCCCAGTGAACGTGCTGTTCAGCCGCGAAAGCAGAACAGGAGGCAAACAACATAGCAGCACAGAGCAGATTTTTTTTCATGTGAAGATCCCGAATGAATAATAAACCAGAAAAACAGCGCCTTTTGAGGCGCTGTAGTATAACCATACTTAAATTAGGGTATGTAGTTAAAAGTACACAAGTCTGATAGATCAGCGCTCTTCGCCGGGTTTATACAAAAACTGTGTGCCATCCGGGCGGGATTTGAAGCGGCGGTGTAACCACATATATTGCGCTGGGGCTTTGCGTACTGCAGTCTCCAGCACTTGATTACTACGGGTGGCATCGGCGATATCATCACCGGTTGGGTAACCCTGCAAGGGCGCTTCAATGATCAGCTGATAACCGCCTTTGGGCTGGCGAATATTGTAGCAGGGCAGTACGACCGTATTTTTCACCCGCGCCAGTGTTGATGTACCGGTGATCGTGGCTGCATCACTGACGCCCAAGAACGGCACAAACACGCTGGCATGGTGGCCATAATCATGATCGGGTGCATACCAAAGCGCTTCGCCTTGGCGCAATGCTTTGATCATGCCTTTCACATCGAGTCGGTTTACCAGATATTTGTTACTTTTACAGCGGCCTGTGTATTGCGCATATTCCAGCACCGGATTTTTGTTTGGCCGATAGACGCCAACACCCGGGCGCAACATACCAAACATGCGGGCATTCAATTCCAACGTCATAAAGTGGGCGGATAACAACAGCATGCCTTGACTGTTTGCTACGGCTTGTTCGACATGTTCGGCACCAACTACTTGCATGATCTTGCGGATCCGACGATCAGGCCAAAACCAAGCCATACCAGTCTCAAAAATACCACGACCCACGTTGGCAAAGTTTTCCCGGATCTGTTGCTCGCGTGTCGCCTCATCCCATTCGGGAAAGGCGAGTTGCAGGTTTTTACGGGCAATCAAAACCCGGCGTGGCAGGATCTTCATCGAGAGCCAACCTAATGCAGCACCCAGTTGCATAAGCACTGGATAGGGTAGTTGCACGATCAACCAAAGCAGTGCTTGGCTGAACCATTGCGGCCAGTAGCGCGGATGAAACAGAGCAGCCGTCAGACGTGGGGCTGAGTCGGGTAATGGTGTCGCTCGCATAACAGATGACCAGTGAATATACCCTTCGTACTTGAAGTTGCAGCGTCGTTGACGGC
>CAIZDF010000562.1 GCA_903931645.1 uncultured Tolumonas sp. | reverse complement strand
GGGGTGAAGAATAAAGACATCACTATCGTTAATATAAATTTCATCACTCATTACACGATCAATAGCGGCAGAAACTTCTTCTTTCGGGCCACTCAAATCGATATACGGTGCGGTATGAGCCTGAAAAACCCGGAACTCATTACCGAGCAACACATCAACACTGACACCACTGATTCGTGAACTGTCAGGACGCGGCTCAATCACGATTTTACCTTCTTCAAGGTGCTGTTCTATGTCGCGATCACAAAGACGCATGTTTTCTCCAGAATAAATAATCAGCTCAGCAGTAAATGACGGATCCGCGATTTCAACATTTCAATCGCGATACGGTTACGACCGCCTCGGGGAATAATAATATCGGCGTATTGCTTCGATGGCTCGATAAATTGCAAAAACATCGGGCGCACTGTTTTTTGATACTGTTCCAGCACGGAATCCATGGTTCTGCCACGTTCCTGCACGTCTCTTGCCAGACGGCGAACCAGACAAATATCCAATGGTGTATCCATAAAAATACTGACGTTCAGTAATTTACGCAGTGTGGAATCGTTAAGCAGTAAAATCCCTTCCACGATAATGATCCGTTTCGGGGTAAAGTGTAACGTTTGTTCTGTGCGGGTATGCTCTGAATAGGAGTAGGTTGGAATATCAACCGCCTTCCCTGCTATCAATTGTTTCAGATGCTCCGCCAGCAGCGCATGATCAAACGCATTCGGGTGATCGTAATTCGTCTTCACCCGTTCAGACATCGGCAGATGGCTTTGATCCTTGTAATAGCAATCTTCCGTGATAACACCAATCTGATCTTCACCCAGCTCAGCCGTCAGTTCATTGTAGATAGTTCTGGCGATCAAACTCTTACCTGACGCGGATGCACCAGCAATACCTATAATTACGCACTCGGGTTGCTTATCAGACATGGATCGTTCTCTTTTCGCTATTTTAAGCGGCGCATTATATATAAATTGCCGCTTGAAATAACATGCCATTACCTAGCGATTAACAGCAAAAATCGTGCTTGGCTCGGTTTTTCCTGAAAAATAAAGCGAAGCCGCGATTTTTCGGGCGATCTTCTGATAATTAACAGCCAGTTTACTGTGCGGTTCTGCAACGACAATCGGCACGCCATCATCGCTTTGTTCACGAATATGGATGTGTAATGGCACTTGTCCAAGCAACTGAACGCCTTGTTGCTGCGCCATTTTAATGCCGCCACCTTCACCGAAAATCATCTCTTTGTGTCCACACTTGCTGCAGACGTGGTAACTCATATTTTCAATAACACCCAGCACCGGAATATTCACTTTTTCAAACATGGATATACCTTTGCGGGCATCAATTAATGCCAGATCCTGCGGAGTGGTGATCACCACCGCCGCTGTGGTCGGCACCTGTTGCGCAATCGTGAGCTGAATATCGCCGGTTCCCGGTGGTAGATCGGCAATCAGATAATCCAGATCACCCCAACGGGTATCATACAAAATCTGAGACAATGCCTTACTTGCCATTGGACCGCGCCAGACAGCCGCTTCATTTTCCGGCACTAAAAAGCCGATACTGTTGCATACCACTGAATGCGCTTTGACTGGGCGCATATATTTTTCATCAATAATTTCAGGGTGAGCGTTCGGTTTGCCTAGCAACAACGGGATCGACGGCCCATAGATGTCTGCGTCTAATAAACCAACCCGAGCGCCTTCCTGATGTAATGCCAATGCCAGATTAACCGCGGTCGTTGATTTACCCACACCACCTTTTCCAGAGCTAATGGCAATCAAAGTACGCACCCCAGGAATGGGGGGCACTGTATTCTGACGGGCAATACTTTCAACCATGATGTCGGTCTGCCACCAGATTTGACTGATATCGGCCACCTGGCGAATGCGTTCATCCAACAAAGTTTGGATCTCTTCTCCCCACGATGATCCGGCAAACGGTAACTGAATATGAATATGCAGTTTGCGATCAACAAGTTCGATTTTTTTTACAAAACCGGATGACAGTAAATCCTTCTCCCAGGCTGCAGGTTTAAATTCACTTAGCAGCTGGCGTACAGTTTCAATCACAAAGACCCCCTTGATGGAGCAAATCATAGATTAATGCGCGAGATAACAGCCATTGAGCCTAGGCAGTCAGAGCGTAATTCAGGTAACATTGCCATTATTTTCATTCAAAACAAAGTCAGAACACTATGTCGAGCGCATCAAGAAATATTCTGGTTACCTGTGCCTTACCTTACGC
>CAIZDF010000561.1 GCA_903931645.1 uncultured Tolumonas sp. | reverse complement strand
CTGATCCCGCTGAGATAAATCACATCCATCTGCGCGAGTTGCGCTAATACGGCCTCAGTTTGTTCGGTTTCTAACCAATATTTGGCTGCAGCATCGCTGCGCCAGTAAGAGAAACTGCGTTCGCCATGGCTGTCGGTGTCGATGAAATACAAGCCGGGCATTTTGTTCGTCAGACGCTGAACTAATGTCGTTTCGACGCCTTCTTGTTGCCAGTTATCGAGCATGGTCTGACTGAAATTGTCAGTTCCTAACGCGCTGACATAGTGCACTTTACCCTGGCGTCGCGGTAGCTGGCGGGCAAGGTAAACCGCAGTATTCAACGTGTCACCACCAAACCCCTGTCGGATATCGTTATCCTGACGTTGTAGTTCCACCATGCATTCACCAATGATGGCGATGTTCAGAGTGTCCATGATTTGCTCTCATGTTGAATTTGGAAAACGATCATAGATTAAACAATCAAACCTATGTGTCAAATAAAATAAAACAATGTTTCATTAATTTTGATTCGGATTTAAAAAAAGCTGGTATATAGTCTCCGGCAAAGAAGAGCAGGATAGAGGTGGTCGTGAACGATTTTTCAAAACAGCAGGATTCGGTGTCGTCGGTGTTGAAGGTATTCGGTATTTTGCAGGCCTTGGGTGATGAG
Organism: uncultured Tolumonas sp.; assembly: GCA_903931645.1. Taxonomy (GTDB): domain Bacteria; phylum Pseudomonadota; class Gammaproteobacteria; order Enterobacterales; family Aeromonadaceae; genus Tolumonas. Next base: position 15,958 of record CAIZDF010000561.1, on the reverse strand, counting down.
CATGAGATCGGGGTAACCGAACTTTCGCAACGTGTCATGATGTCAAAAAGTACCGTCTATCGGTTCTTACAAACCATGAAGTCGTTGGGTTATGTGCAGCAGGAAGGGGAAAACGATAAATACTCTCTGACACTCAAGTTATTCGATCTGGGTGCCAAAGCCTTACAGCACGTCGATTTGATAAAAATTGCCGATCAGCAGATGCGATTATTATCAAAAGCAACGCAAGAGACCATTCATCTGGGGGCGATGGAAGAAGAGAGTATTGTTTATCTGCATAAAATTGATTCGCTCTATAACTTGCGCATGTATTCCCGCATTGGTCGCCGCAATCCGCTGTATTGCACGGCGATTGGTAAGGTGCTGCTGGCCTGGCTGGATGAGCAAGCGATCCGAGACATTCTGGCGCCGGTGGCCTTTGAACGAAAAACGGCACACACCTTATCGGATATTGATGCGTTGTTAGCGGAATTGGCAACGGTGCGCGAGACCGGGTTTAGTGAAGATCGTGAAGAGCAGGAAGTGGGGGTTCGTTGTGTGGCGGTGCCGGTTTATGATCGGTTTGGTTATGTCATGGCGGGCTTAAGTATTTCATTTCCAACGATTCGTTTTGATGAACAGCAATTGGCACACTACGTGACCATGTTACATCAGGCGGCAGCGAACATATCGCAGCAGTTGGGTTTAGCCCGTTACCCATATCCGGCCATCTAGCCAAGTAATGCCAGGGGACATCCTATTTTTGTTGCAGATAAAGATGAAATGCAAATGCAAATGATATAAATTATCATCTAAAGCTTATGAGGATGATAATTATGCATTTCAGTGTGACGGAATTAGTGTTGATTGCCTTCATTGCCATTGTGTTATTTGGCACTAAAAAGGTTCGGATGTTAGGCGGCGATGTGGGCCATGCGATCCGCGATTTCCGCAAAGCCATGCACGAACAGCCGAAAACGGACGACCAACCAGAGGCTGTCGTTGGCGAAAAAGTAGTTAGCGAAAAGCAAGGCTCGTAACGCGTGTTTGATATTGGATTCAGCGAACTGGTTTTGTGTGCGGTGGTTGCTCTGGTGGTGTTCGGGCCGGAAAAGTTGCCAGCGTTATTGCGCGATATCAGCGCATTTCGACGGCAGGTGAGCCAGCTTTGGGGTAATGCGCGGCAATCATTACAAAAAGAGCTGGATACGATTGCGGCAGCCGATAAACCACAAGATCCACAGCCATGACGTTACTGACTCATCTGTTGGAATTACGCCGCCGCTTGCTGCATTGCCTGTTGGTGTTACTGGTGCTGTTCCTGCCCTTAAGTTATTTTGCCAACGAGATCTATCATCTGCTGGCCAGCCCGTTACTGGCGGTATTACCGCACGGCACCAGCATGATCGCGACCGCGGTGTCCGCCCCGTTTCTGGTGCCACTGAAACTGACCTTGTTTGTAGTCTTGCTGCTGGCATTACCCTATCTGTTGTGGCAGGTATGGGGTTTTCTGGCGCCAGCACTCTATCGCCATGAGCAACGATTATTAATACCGCTGCTATTGGGCAGTAATTTGCTGGTGTATACCGGGTTTGCGTTTGCCTATTGGGTGGTGTTGCCGCTGATCTTCCGTTTCATGGTCGGCACCTTACCGGCCGGGGTCAGTATGGCGACCGATATCAGCAGTTATCTCGATTTTGTACTGACGATGTTTTTCTCGTTTGGCGCGGCTTTTCAGTTACCGTTGGTGGTGGCGATCTTGTGCCGCACCGGTATTACTTCCGTGCAAACGCTAAAAGAGAAACGCCCGCATTTTATTGTGCTGGCGTTTATCGTTGGCATGTTGTTATCACCACCGGATGTGTTGTCGCAAACCCTGCTGGCGGTGCCGTTATGTTTGTTATTCGAGGCCGGTTTGCTGCTGGCGCGCTGGTGGAAACCAGCAACAACCCTTGTCTCTGCTGAGCTGCAGCCTTAAGCCACCACTGTCTGGTATGTGTCAGCCGTTGAAGTTCAGCTTATGAAATTTAGCTTATGAAATAACAATGCCAGCCCAAAACCGGTCAAGATCACGCCAGCCCCGCGTTCGATCAGATAGAGCTGATGATTCAGCACCCGTTGCAGCCGGTGATGACCGATCAGCATGGCGAGCAGCAGATCCCAGCCTAATACCGCAAAAAACATCCACACGCCGCAGAAGCCTTGTTGCCACAAGGTGACGTTATTACCCAAAATTACCGCCAGCAAGCTCATATAAAACAGCGCATTTTTCGGATTCAGTAAGGCGGAAGACAGACCAATCACAAACTGCCGGCCAGACGTTAAGGCATGGGTTTGTTGTTGTAATTGCAGTTGGCGTATCGGGCTGCGCATGAGTTGATAGCCCAGCCAACACAGATACAGTGCACCGGTTATTTCCACCGTTGTAAATAACCAGGGTTGTTGTGTCAGGCCATGCCAACCGCTAATCGCCAGCAGAATATAGACCGCATTGCCGGTCGCGATACCCAGACAGATAAAGGCGCTGCCAGCTAACCGGTGCCGGATGGCATGCCCGGTCAGCAGAAAGAAATCCGGGCCGGGGCTTAATAAGGCGACGAAATGGGCTAACACCAACGCGGGGAAGGCGGTTGGGATCAATTGGGTCAGTGTCAACATGGTTATCTCCGCGAGTTATTCTGGAGATAAGGCTAACGATTACCGGCTAACGAATATTGTCAAAAATTGATCGGGTTTGCTGATATTGGCCGGGCGTGGCCGTGGTATAGGCCGTGAAGGCTTTATGAAAATGGCTCTGATCGCTAAATCCGGTGGCTTGCGCGACATCGCTGATGGGCATGCCGTCACGTAACAAGACTTTGGCCAGCGTAATGCGGGCATTATCGGCAAAAGCCATCGGGGAAATGCCCACTGCCTTTTTGAACAAGCGGATCAGCGTCTCTTTACTTAAATGCAATTCGTCCACGAGTTCCTGCAATGATGGTTTGCTGCTGAGATCTTGTAACAACCGCTGTCGCAGATAACGCACGGCCTCGTTTTCAGCTACCGGTTCCGGTGTGGTGTGATGACCATGATCTAACAAGGTGAGCAGAAATGAGGTAGCTTCAGCGATCGAACATGGCTGCTCAGGCTGTTGCAGCATGGCGACAAAAGATAAATAACGGGTAAACAGCAGCGGATCAGAAACAATAACCGGTTGGTAATGCAGTTGCAGTATCGGTTGGGCGTAAAGTTGCGCAAGTTGTTGCAGACACCAGTTTTTTTCGAGATACAGCATGTGGTAACTGCGGCTTTGCCCGACGACGGGGTTACAGCTGTGCAGTTCATCCGGGCCGATAAAAATCAACTGACCGGGTTGGAGGGTATATTCTTTATTTTGATAAGTGACCAGCGTATTGCCACTGACAATTGCCCCGATCGACAAGCTCGGATGGCTGTGCAACTTATAGGCGCGATCACTGTGTTGCGTGCTGCGCAGTTCAATATGTGGCAGCTGTGGGTGCCGCCAAAAGGCTTGTTCGATATGACGCGGTTGTGACATTGCCATTCCCGGAACTAACAGGCTGACGCGAATTGTGGCTATCGCTTAGACTACGCGAAAGTTGCCTGCTACGTCAGCATTTTTTCGGTCATTCCGCCCAGTGGCTCAGACCAGCGTACGTACACCCACCATCAATAACACTAACGCCAGCGAGGTTTGCAGTAAGCGGCTTGACAGTTTAGTCGCCAGTAGGCTACCCAGCAGCACGGCAGGTAATGAACCGACCAGCAGACTGACCAGCATGTGTCCGTCGACCATGCCGGTGAAGGCATAACCGATACCCGCAACCAACGCCAGTGGAATGGCATGCACGATATCAGAAGCGACCAGCGTATGGGGTTGCATACGACGTGGGTAGAGATACATCAGCAGCACACTGCCTAACGCCCCAGCACCAACAGAAGTCAGCGCAACGCACAAACCTAACGTGGCACCGGCGAAAACAGTGGTTTTCGGTTTAATGGCTTCCGGTTGGGCAACGGTATTGTCTGCTTGAGGGCGAATGCGTTTTAGCAGCAGTGGCGATGCAATCAGCCCAATCGCAGTCAGCACGATCAGGAAACCAATAGCTTCCGTTAACCAGCTGACTTTCTGAAATTTCATACCGAAGTGGATCAGGGCCACGGTAATAATGGCAACCGGCAAACTACCAGACCATAAATGTTTCACGATCTGCCAGTCGATTTTGCCTGACTTGTGGTGCGCTTTGGCGGCCACTAATTTGGTAATAGAGGCAAACCATAAGTCAGTTGCTACTGCAGTAACCGGCGCTACATTAAAGAATAACAGCAAAATAGGCGTCATCATGGCGCCGCCGCCAACACCAGTCAGACCAACGACGAAGCCAGTTAAAGCACCTGCTAAGACATAAGATACGTCGATCATTACCCATCCTTAAGACGTCTACCGAAAATGTATTTCTGGATAGTGGTGAAGAGAATGTTTGCATCCTAAAGCATAAGTCTTAGATATTTATTTGCTTGTTTGTGATAACTATTGCCACTTTTGATATATGCGAAATACCTAATTAAAATTACAGGGAAAAAAAAGAGTCAGCATAAACACTGACTCTAAATTGCTGGGGGTTTTCGGAGCACCGCGGGGCATTGCTGCCCGTTGTTTGATGGGGTTTCGCTTTAGTTCTGTTGACTGCGCATCAACTCTTTATCTAATGCCTCGGCTAATTTGATAATACCGGGTTTGATTGCTTCCGGTCGGATCGCGTTGAAGCCTAAGCGGAAGAAATTTTGCGGTGCGTTCTCTTCCAGAAAATGATTTACACCGGGTTCAATCAGTACGCTGCTGTGAGCGGCTCGCCAAGCCAGACGTTGTGTATTGATTTCCGCGGGCGCTTCCACCCAAAATGCGGTGGCTCGTGTGCTGTTATAGCGGCACTGCGGCAGATATTTATCGAGAGCATCCTTGAGCAAACTCCAACGATAAGCTGAGTTTTCTCGGTAACGACGCAGATACGTTTCGTAATGTCCCTGTGCCAGAAAATGTGCCATTTGATATTGAATGTAAGAAGGCGGATGTCGATACATCAGGCGGCGTAACGCCCGCAGTTCATCGATTAACTCTGCTGGCCCTACCAGATAACCGAGTCGCAGCCCCGGCGACAGTGCTTTTGACAAGCTGCTGATATAAACCACTCGGCCGCAAGTATCATTCGCTTTAAGTGCCGGACGAGGGTGTGGCTCGATGTTGGTGTCGGAGTCAAAATCATCCTCAATGATGATCTGATTATGGGTGATGGCATGCTGCAACAATTGCTGGCGGCGCGCGTTACTCATGCCGATGCCGGTTGGTGCTTGGTGACTTGGCGTGACGTAAAAATAACTGCATTGTGCCGATGCTTCAGTCAGTGCTAGCCCTTCAGCATCAACGTGATGCGGCACGATCTGCGCGTTTTGCAGGGTAAAAGTATTAATCGCTTCGCGAAATACCGGGCTCTCTACGCCGACTTTGATGCCTGTTTTGAACAGTAATTGCGAGAGCAAGCTCAACGCATTTTGAGTGCCGAGCGTGAGTAATATCTCATCGCTGTTCGCCATGATGCCACGCTTGGGTAATACCCGAGTGCGCAGCTGTTCAATCAGCATGGGCGAGTCTTGATCGACCAAATCGTGCAGCCAGTGATGATCACGTGTGCCACCCATGACTTTGCGTGATGCTTCGCGCCACTGTTCCATCGGAAACAGCTCGGCATCGGGCTGGCCGTAGATGAACGGGTAATCATATTTCATCCACTGGGCGGGTTTGGTGATAGTCAGATAATCACTTGGGCAAACATTGAACAACTCACCCCATTCTGGTGCATTGACAGTGGCATCTTGATGAACGATCACCGGCGCTTCTTGTTCACACTCTTGTGGGTGATAACGCGGGTCAACGTAATAACCACTGCGTGGGCGGCTGACGAGATAACCCTCATCGCGCAGGCTTTCATACACCAACGCCACGGTATTACGGGAAATTCCCAGCTGTTCTGAGAGGTTACGGCAGGAGGGCAGCGCCTCTTCCGGTAAAAAACGGCTGGCCAGAATCGAGCTGACCAGCGCTTCCCGTAGCTGCTCTTGTAATCCTCGGTCATCGGCGAAATCGATTTGAAGGCTATGTTCAATCATCAGCTTCACCCTGTAGATATCTTTAAAAAGAATCATTAGCAATTGGTATGCCCTTTCTGACCTAACTGGCCAACTTTTTCCAAAAATCTGGCTCTGTTCGCCAGCACGATAACCCGATAAAAGTGAAAAAGAGGGCTGAGGCCTCGTCCTGAACAACAGGAAACGCATTTCTGCCCACCATTTTGGTTTGGGTGAATCACAGTGAGGTGAATCGATGAAAAAGAAATTGTTAGGATGCAAAGCGGTTTTTCAGGCACTGACCAGTTTGGCGCTGGTGTTTTCCATCGGCGTACAAGCGGCTGACTTGGCTGAAATTGAGAAGCGTGGTGCGTTGAAAATTGCCACGGAAGATGACTATGCGCCGTTTAATTTTATCACCGATGGCAAGCCCGATGGCTTTCACAAAGATGTTCTTGATGAACTAAAGACATATACCAACAAGTTTAAATTGGAACAAAGCATTCTACCGTGGACAGGCTTACTGGCCTCGGTGTCGGCGGGGCAATATGACGTGGCAATCACGGGGGCGTTAGTGACGGATGATCGCTTAAAAGTCTTTGATTTTGTTGCTCCTGTAGCCTCGGCTCAACACTTTTATGTGAAACGTGCGGGTGATAATAGCATCAAGAGTGTGGCTGATTTGAATGGCAAAACAATGGGGGTGCAAGCAGGCAGTGCCTTGCTGGCTCGTCTGCCGGAATTAGAGGCGATGCTGGCCAAAACCGGCGGTAAGCTGGGCGAAGTGGTGGAGTATCAATCATACCCTGAAGCCTATGCAGACTTGGCGAATGGTCGCCTTGATTATGTCGTGAATGCTGTTATTTCGGTGAATGACTTGGTGAAAGCGCGCCCTGGTGTGTTTGAAAAAGGGCAGGCGGTGTCGGGTAATGGCTTTGTGGGATGGCCAGTTCCGAAAAACAATCCGGCGTTGCTGAAATTCCTTAATGGTTTTGTCAAACACCTGAAAGACACTGGCAAACTCAAAGCACTACAAATGAAATGGTTTGGAGAAACGTTTGATCATTTGCCAGATGAAGCCATTACTACTGATACCCAATTCCATCAATTAGCCGGATTAAAATAGCGCCTGTAACGCACCTGATGATAGCGATAAAAGTCGGGTGCGTTTTTTTATAACAACGTGATGTTTTCGTGTTTATGCAGGAGCTTTGCCCATGACTTTCAAAGCGTGGTTGTTGTTGCTGGAAGGTGCCTGGACGACAGTTTGGATAGCTGGCATCTCGATTGTATTAGGGCTTTCTATCGGGCTCATGATTGCGATTGTTCGCCGTCAAAAAATTCCCATTATTGATCATCTCTTGGCGGTGTATATCAGCTTGGCGCGTGCCACACCGTTGGTCACATTGGTGTTATTTCTGTTCCTGTCGCTGCCATCGATTGGCATTAATCTCAATAAACACACTGCGGCAATTGTGGCATTAACACTGAATACGGCGGCTTTTAATGCTGAGATTTGGCGTTCTGCGTTAGAGAATTTCTCGCGAGATCAACGTGAAGCTGCACAGGCAATTGGCATGACGGAATTGACCTTTTTTCGTTACATCATGTTACCACAGATTGTAACGGTGAGTTTGCCAGCGCTGGTCAATGAGATGTCTTTTTTGATCAAGGGTAGCCCGGCTATTGCCGTGATTGGACTGGTTGATTTAACCCGTGTCACCAACCGCATTGCCGCTGTTACTTATGACCCTCTGTTTCCTATTTTAGGCGCTGGACTGATTTATATGCTGATGATCTCGGTGCTGGTTAAAGCACAGTCACTGGCCGAGAAAAAAGCGCGCCGGTTAGCGGTATAAGAGGAGTAACGCGATGAATGAATGGATGATCATCTGGGGCGCTCGAGAGGCCTTTTTCAACGGCTTTTTGAAAAGCATCGCGCTGTTTGCTTATTCGGCAATGCTGGGGCTGTTGCTGGGATGTGTGCTGCTTTATCTGTTGGAAGGGCGAGATAGTTTTGCCCGTCGTGGCATCAAGGCGTTGATCAATGCCATGCGCACACTGCCTTTTCTGATTTTGGCCTATCTGCTCTATTACGGTTTGCCGAAATTTGGTTTGCGGATGTCGGCAGACACCGCAGGGTTACTGGCTCTAACGGTTTATCACGGCGCTTATTTTTGTGAAATTTTTCGCAGCCAACGCTTGGTGATGCCGGTGGGGTATATCGAGGCTGCATTGGCACACGGCTTCCGCCACCATGTGATCTTCTTGCGTATTTTATTGCCGAATGTGGTGATGAATACGCTGCCCTTGATTGGTAATCAGCTGATTATCTGTCTGAAAGACACCGCCTTTCTCAGCATCATCACCGTGCGCGAAATTACAGCTGCGGCGAATAGCGTTCAATCGACCTATTTTATTCCGCTGAAAGCCTTTCTGGTGGCCATTTTACTGTATTGGCTGATCAGTCTAGTTATTGAATCTGCGATCAAAAAAGTAAGCAGCCTGGGGAAAAAAAGAGGATTTAATCATGCCTGATATGCCAGCGATCACGGTCAAAAATATCTCTAAACAGTTTGATAATGTGGAAGTGTTACGCGATATCAATCTCACGGTTAAAAAGGGTGATGTGGTGAGTATTCTTGGCTCTTCCGGTTCAGGAAAATCGACCCTGTTGCGCTGTATGAATTGGCTGGAACAGCCTGATCGGGGGACGATTTATATTGGTGACGAGCGTTTGGGCGTCGATGACAGCAAAAATGAGCCGATGGGGAATCGGCAGTTGGCGAAGATGCGTGAACGGGTGGGTATGGTGTTTCAGAGTTTTAATCTCTGGCCGCATCTGACCGTGCTGCAAAATGTCACAGAAGCGTTGCTGCATGTGAAAAAGCTACCGAAAGCAGAGGCTCTTGCGATTGCAACTGAGCAGCTGGAAAAGGTGGGGATGCTGGAGAAACAGCATAATTATCCGATTACACTATCGGGCGGGCAAAAACAGCGCGTTGCGATTGCGCGTTCGCTGGCGATGAGCCCAGAGGTGATGCTTTTTGATGAACCGACTTCAGCGCTTGACCCCGAGCGGGTGGGCGAAGTGTTAGCCGTGATGAAAAAGCTCTCGCAAGAGGGCTACACCATGGTGGTAGTGACGCATGAAATGGAGTTTGCCCGTGCCGTTTCCAACCAAGTGGTATTTTTGGAAAAGGGAAAACTGATTGAGCAAGCCCCGCCAGAAGAATTCTTTACGCGCCCGAAATCGGAACGTGTGCAGCAATTCTTACAGACGGTGCGGCAATAAATCCAGCCGTTTTGATGCTGTTATCAGTGGCACCAACAATGTGATGTAACCGTGCATTGGTTGGTGTCATATTCTGTTCTCGTTAGGCATCTACGTCACTATCACACGGCTGATTCACTTTATTATTGTGTTTTTTGCAATAATAAGTTTCATTACGTGTTCTTTTTCTTCTAATTATTACCACTAAGATAGGCATCAAGGTCATCAACACGCCGATGACATCAACAAATGCAAAATTAGGAGAAAAATATGAAAAACATGATTCGTAATTCCGTGATGATAATGGCTTCTGTATTGGTGATTAACGCAGCACAAGCGGAAGGTGATGGCGGCTTAATGACAGAAATGATGGCGAAAAAATTTCCAGCTCAAGTGATGACTGACTCTGTAGCACAATCTCGCTTAGCATACGTGCAAGTTGCCGATGACTCGCATCAAAATGGTGGCTTGATGGCAAAAATGATGGGTGAACATTTCTCTGTGAACACGGTCACCTCACCCGCGATACAAGAGCGTCTGGCACAGGTTGTTATTCCTGCGGGTAGTCGTAATTAAGTGAGCGTTTTCAACAGTAAAGTACCTTAATAGCAATATTATCATTGATTAACACAGTGAATATTCATGGATAGAGCAACTTAGGCAGCACTTAAATGATGCTGCCTATTCTTATTATCTAGTCACGATCGATAGCAAACGAAGACCATGCTTGGCGCGTCGGCATCACCTCCACTCGGTTGATACAAATATGATCGGGTAGGGTGGCGATATAGAACATCTGCTCGGCAATATCTTCCGCACTCAATGCCGTTGTACCACGATAGAGTTTGTCGGAAGCCGCTTGATCGCCTTTGGTTCGCACTAAGGTAAACTCAGTTTCCGCAATCCCTGGGGCGAGATCGGTAACACGCACGCCGGTGCCCAGCAGGTCGCAGCGTAAGTTATAGCTAAACTGCTTCACAAAGGCTTTGGTACCGCCATACACATGGCTGCCTGGGTATGGCCATTGCCCCGCAATCGAACCAATATTGATGATCGATGCACCAGCTCCCGTGGCAATTACGGTCGGCAGCAGTGCATGAGTGACATTCACCAGCCCTTTGACATTGGTGTCAATCATGGTGTGCCAGTCTTCCAACGCCACGCTTTGCGCAGGGTTGGGTGATAAGGCGAGACCCGCATTATTCAGTAACGCTTTCACTTGTTTAAATTCAGTGGGCAGATCGGCCACCACTTTCTGCACGGCGCTGCTATCGCGCACATCCAGTGCGGCATAATGCACCGGCACCAGTGGCAATAGCTCATCGGCCAGTGCTTTTAAGCGATCTTCCCGACGACCGGTGATCACGATAGACCAGCCAGCTTGCGCAAAACGGCGGGCAGCGGCACGGCCAAAACCGGAAGTAGCTCCCGTAATAAAGACGACATCTCCCATTTGTAGCTCCTGTATTTTTTCTGTATGAACGGTGAGTTGAATGTGGCTGCGGCATTACCAGTGACGCACGATAACCCACAACGACATCAAAATTAGCAAAGGTGCGAAGCCGCGTTGAAACGGTAAATGCCCCCATAATTGAAAACTTTTTTGACCACAAAAATTACCCAGCAAAGAGGGAGCTAACATCACGCCACCCCAATGTAGGGTGTTGCCATTGATGAGCCCGCTCAGCGCTAATCCCACGCAAGTGCACCCACTGCACACCGCAAAGAATAAAATAGCGGTGCTACGTTTTTGCGCAGAAGGGATCGGCTGATTTAACAAATAGACCATCATGGGTGGGCCTCCGGCCGATGCGGTTGTCATGGCCAGCCCCGATGCCATGCCGGCGGGAATCGCAAACTGATGATGTAATTTGCGCAGCGGAATATTCAGCCATAACAGTACGCCGCCCAACAACGAGACGCTACCGACAATCAGACTCATCAACGGTGCGGGTAGAAAATTGACGGCCCACACGCCAACGGGCAGCATGAGCGCCATGCCGATTAACAACTCTTTCAGTAATACACGGTGATAATCGTGCAATGCCCGCGGGATCAAACTTAAACAGCAGACCAGATCGAGCAGAATGGCGGTCGCAATGGCTTGTTGTGCTGGCATGACCAAATTAAGCCCCAGCACCACCAATACTGCGTAACCAAACCCCGAGAAACCCCGAATAAAAGCGGCAATAAAGGCAATTGAAAATGCTGCAACCATCATGTGAATACCGACCTTCCTTGTCGTCTTGATAGCATTACTCTACGAACTATTTCTAGGCCGACATAGGGCCAGTTTGCTCCGCTTTGCGAGACACACTGCGACCGGTTTTTCCTGTTAAAACAGAGGCTGCGATCTGACACAAACACTCGGGATAACTGGCTCTAACTCTCACGCGGAATTATTCCTAGTCTGGTTTCATTAAATAACAGCCACCGTGTTTGCCAAACGAGATCGAACCGGTGCTGTAGTCGAAACAGGGAACAGTGAGGGCGTATGATGAATAAGGCAATTAACAGCGAGTTGGGCGTCTCTAACAGCGATGTTTATCAACTCGACAGAGAGTATGTGTTTCACTCATGGTCTGTGCAGGGAGCGTTAAACCCGATGGTGATTGCGGGTGGCTCTGGCTGCAAATTGTGGGATTTTGATGGCAAAGAGTATCTCGATTTCAGCAGCCAGCTGGTGAATACCAATATTGGCCATCAGCACCCGAAAGTGATTGCGGCCATCCAAAAACAGGCGGCGGAGTTAGTCACCATTGCACCTGCCACGGCCAATCGAGTGCGTGGTGAAGCCGCAAAACGGATCGTCGCGCGGGCACCCGCTAATTTCAATAAGGTGTTTTTTACCAACGCTGGCGCTGACGCCAACGAAAACGCCATGCGCATGGCTCGTCTATTTACCGGGCGTGACAAGATTTTATCCGGTTATCGCTCTTATCATGGCAACACCGGCAGTGCGATTGTGGCGACGGGCGATTTTCGCCGCATGCCGAATGAATATGCGCGTGGGCATGTGCACTTTTTCCACCCCTATTTATATCGTTCGGAATTTTCTGCCGCGTCGGAAGTCGAAGAGTGTGAACGTGCGCTGAAGCATCTGCGTCGTACGATTGAATGTGAAGGAGCGGCATCGGTTGCGGCTATTTTGCTGGAAACTATCCCCGGCACCGCAGGCATCTTGACGCCACCAGAGGGTTATCTCAAGGGCGTGCGGGCACTGTGTGATGAGTTCGGTATCATGCTGATTTTAGATGAGGTTATGGCGGGTTTTGGTCGCACAGGCAGTTGGTTTGCCTTTGAGCAATTTGGTGTGGTGCCTGATCTGATCACCTTTGCGAAGGGGGTTAACTCAGGCTATGTACCGGCTGGTGGCGTGATCATTTCTGACCCGATTGCGGCGTATTTTAATGACCACTATTTCCCTGGTGGGCTGACTTACTCTGGGCATCCGCTGGCGATGGCGGCGATTGTTGCCACACTCGATGCGATGGAAGAAGAGCAGATCGTAGAGAACGCGGCAGCGATTGGGCACGGTATATTGGGCGAAGGTCTGAAAGCACTGGCCGCCAAACATGCCATCATTGGTGAAGTGCGCGGTAGTGGTGTGTTCTGGGCATTAGAACTGGTGGCCGACTCTGAAACCCGCAACCCGATGCCGGCTTCTGTCATGGGCGAAATTAAAAATGCACTGATCAAAAATGGCCTGCTGCCGTTTGTGGTGGAAAATCGCATTCATGTGGTGCCACCTTGCATTATCACTGCCGATGAAGTGTCACAAGGGTTGGCGATTTTAGACAGCGTATTGAGTTTGTTTGCTGGGCGGGGTTAATAATTAGGTATCCCTAGGAAAAGCAGCCAGTAGGCTGCTTTTTTTATGTTCTATGATTTTGAGAGGTAAGGTCTAAGTGTAAGGCAGACGAAAATGGGGAAAAACCGGTTAGAAGCCTTTTTTGATGGTGTGGTGGCCATCATCATCACGGTTATGGTGCTGGAAATGAAAGTGCCACACGGTGATAGCCTGGATGCATTAGTGCCTCTGCTTCCGGTGGTCTTAAGTTATGTGCTGAGTTTTATCTATCTGGGGATCTACTGGAATAACCACCATCACATGCTGCACACCTGCAAGCAGGTCACCGGAGCTATGTTGTGGGCTAATCTGCATCTGCTGTTTTGGTTATCCCTGATCCCGTTTACGACCGGTTGGATGGGTGAGAATCATTTCGCTCGTGTTCCTGCTGCGCTGTATGGTTTTGTGCTGCTGATGGCATCAATCGCATACTGGATATTGCAACAACAAATTATCGCCTCGCAAGGTGAACATTCCATTTTGCAACAAGCGATAGGTAAAGATTGGAAAGGGCGATTATCACCCGTGCTATATGCTACGGGAATGTTGTCAGCCTGCTTGTCACAATGGTTGGCGGTGGCGGTTTATATTGGTGTTGCGCTGGTGTGGCTGGTGCCAGACCAGCGGATTGAACGGATGACTCGCTTCGAATAGCTGACTATTTTAGTCGGAAACGTTTTTTTACTCATCTGGCAATAGTGGCCTATTGTTATAGATACACACCGATTTGTGCACTAGTTGATGGAGTCGAACATGAACCAGTCGTTAGACACGCAGGCCTTGGAACAGGTATTTTTTAACGCTCGTACCTTCAATAAATTCACATCACAGAAAGTCTCTGATGCGCTGATCATGCAGCTCTATGATTTGATGAAATGGGGTCCAACCTCGATGAACTGCCAACCGGGTCATTATGTGTTTATTAAGAGTGAGGAAGCGAAACAACGACTTAAGAGTGCGCTGATGCCAGGGAATCAGGACAAAACCATGGCAGCGCCCGCGACGGTCATTGTGGCATTCGACACGCAATTTTATAAACACCTGCCGCTGCAATTTCCGGCTAATCCGAACGCGCAAGCGATGTTCGAAGCCAACCCGGAAATGAGTCGGACCACTGCGCTGAGAAACGGCACCTTACAGGGTGGTTATCTTATTTTGGCAGCGCGAATGCTGGGTTTGGATTGTGGCCCAATGAGTGGATTTAATAATCAGGCAGTGGATGCCGAATTCTTCCCCGATGGCCGCTACAAATCGAATTTTCTGATCAATATCGGCTATGGTGACGCCTCAGGAAATTATCCGCGAGGGCCAAGGCTCGCGTTTACTGATGCGGTGGACATTATTTAATTTATAGCCTGTCGCTGCGGAGAATCGCTCATTTGGCGGGCTGCTGGTCGAAGCTGAGGTGACTAACGAACTCTAAGCTGCGCACAGAAGGGTTATTGGTACATAACCGACGTTAGCTCATTGATGATGGATGGCATGCTTGCCCGCATCAGCTCAACAAAACGACGTAATTTAGCCGGATAAAAACGGGCGTATGGATAGACGATATACACGGGCAATGGGGCTGCTTGCCACTCTGGCAGCAGATGGATCAAACGCCCGCGAGCTATCTCTTCTGATAATAACCAGGCCGAGCCAACACATACGCCTAACCCTGTCACAGCGGCACTGCGTAAGGCATACAGACTGTCGGTGCTCATGCGTGGTTGAATGGCAATGCGTTGATTCTCGCCGGTTTTTGTGTGGGTCAGCGTAATGTCATTACGGTAGTAAGTTTGCAAGGCTAACCATGGCAGGTTGGTTAACTCGCCAGCATGTGTTGGTAGCTCGGCTCCGGCTAGTAAGGCCGGCGATGCGGCCACGATCCGCGGTACTTCGGCGAGTTTGATCGCCACCATCGCCGGATCACGCACTTCGCCCACCTGAATGGCACAGTCGATCCCAGCGGCAATAAAGTCGGCTATCGCCCGATCATCATGCAATAGCCACTCAATGCTTATTTTTTTATGTTGTTGCAGAAAATCAGCTAGCGGCGCAACTAACACGTCTTGCCCAAACGCATGCGGGGCGAGCACACGCAGTAATCCTTCCGGCTCTTCATTATCACCCCGTAACTCTGATTCGAACGATGCCCAGTTAGCCAGCAACTCTTTCGCCCGGGCAAAACAGCGCTCGCCGTCTTCCGTCAGCCGCATCATATGGGTGGAACGTTGCAACAAGCGCACCCCCAGTGATTGCTCAAAGGTTTTTAAGCGGCGGCTGATGGTGGGTTGGGTAGTGTGCATCTGGGTTGCAGCGGCAGACAGGCTGCCCGCTTCGACAATGCGCACAAACGTATTCAGTAGCTCAATACGATCGGTTAAACCATGGGTGGCGGTGTTGGCTGGATGTGAAGTTGTAGTACTCTCTTCCGGTTTATTCATCGTGCACCCGAATTAAATGGTTATACGTTAAATGTATAACAAATGTGCAAAGCGCGGTACTACACCCAGCGCTATTCCTTGCGCAAACTGATATGCAAGGTTTAACTCATCAGGTGAATATCATGACTTCCATACAGAATATGAATGTGAACGATAAAATTACGCAACAACAAACAATATCCGTCAATGCCGGGACTGCGGTGCAACGTCATCTCAAAGCATCGTTGATTTTTTTATTGGCAACTGGCGCTGGGTTGGCGGTGGCCTCGTTGTATTACAGTCAACCCATGCTAGGTGTGT
>CAIZDF010000560.1 GCA_903931645.1 uncultured Tolumonas sp. | reverse complement strand
TGGATCAACCGTACTTGTAAGTCGAATCCGGTCTTGCATCCGGTCACGTTCCTGTAACTGATCTCGCACCCCCGGCGACAATTAGAAATGGACATGGCGACAATTAGAAATGCCCATTGGGAATAATACACCTGAAGGGTGTTTAGGAGTCTGCTGAAAAAGGTATAGATTACAGTCCAAATGGTCAACAAGAGAGGTGAAAGACGTGTAAAATTAAGGTAATCTACCCACCAGGAGCAACGCCATGCTAGGAAAACGAAAGATGCAACACAGCATTTTTGATGCCATTGGACTACCACATCGTGTATCCCCCGATTCATTTTATGGTCGCATGGGCAACCTGACTGGCAAACTCCTACGGGATGATGATCTGAAAGATATGTACTGTGCTGACAACGGACGTCCCAGTTTGGCTCCATCTATGATGGCAGGAGCACAACTCCTGCAATTTTATGATGATGTTTCGGATGCTGAAGCGGTAGAACGCATCCGTTTTGATCTGCGTTGGAAAGTAGCGTTGAACCTGGCGCTGGATTACGACGGTTTCGACGCATCCAGCTTGAGTGTATTTCGGACACGACTGATAAAACACAAGCAAGAGCGCTATGCCTTTGATCGGCTGCTGGCTGTGGCACGCGAAGAAGGTTTTTTAGCTGACAAAGTGACTTTATTGAGTGACACCACCCATGCGAAAGGTGCTGGGGCCATTCAAGACACCTACACCTTGTTGCGCAAAGGTATCCGCAAGCTGCTAAAGACAATGGGTTATCATCTACCGGGCAAGCGTCAGGGCTGTTCTGCGGAAATCGAGAAATTATTATCCACCTACGTAGATCAGGATCGAAAAGCTGAAATAGATTGGAGCGATCCGGCCAAGCGCAGCGCACAACTCAAGGTATTGGTGTGCGATAGCGAAGCTGCACTGGAATTGGCACTGCAACAGATCGAAGATCCTGAAATTCGCAGTCTGGGCTGGACGATCAGTAAAATCCTGGGCGATGATGTTGAGCATACCCCAGAAGGCGGCTGCAAAATTGGGAAGGGTACAGCTCCCGACCGTTTCATTAGCCTGTATGATACTGAAATGCGGCATGGACGCAAAAGTGCCTCCAAAAAGTTCAATGGTCACAAGGCTTCTACCAGCATGGATCAAGCCAGCGAGTTAATTCTGGACATAGAAGATTTGTCCGCACCCCTGGGCGATGGACAGGACCTGCTACCTGCGATTGGACGAGTTGAGAAAAATGTGGGGGTGAGCGTTGAGCGTGTTATTGTGGATGGCGCTTACGGCTCTGGCGAAAATCGTGCAACCTGCGCTGAACGTCCGGATCACCCGGTTGACTTGCTCTCGCCTATGCGTCGCCCCAACGATCCCGAAGTAGACAAATCTGCATTCAGTATTGATGAGCAGACACACACCGCTACCTGTCCCAAGGATCAAACCGTATCTGTCAGTCACATTCAGACCAACCAGCAGGGTCGCACTGCTCTCACCTTTGTTTTTGAGCGGACGATTTGTGAAGCCTGTCCCTTATTCACGCGCTGTGTTAGCAGCAAAACAACTGGACGTACCATGACCACTTCATTCTATGAAGATTATCTGAGAGCGGCGCGTCAACGCCAGCAAACTGATGAGTTCAAACAACTCTATCGTCTGCGACCTCGGATCGAAGGAAAGCAGGCCGAACTGGTTTCTCACGGTCTGCGCAATACACGCTATGTCGGAAAACCAAAACGCCGCTTGCAACTACTCTGGTTGGCTGCCGCAGTTAACCTGAAACGCTTCTTCAAGCTGGCTGAAATCCGAGACTCGTACCTGGTTGCCATCCTAATGCCTGAAAACGAGGTGAAAATGACTCCTGTGATGGTGTAAAACCACTCATAATAGGCTAACTCCTGCCAGATGATCTATCATCTGGTACCGGTTTGTCTGGCTTTTCGGGCTTTCTGACGATTTTTTGTCGGTTAGTGGGGTCTGTGTCCCATAAAATATGGGGTTTTTCACCGCACTCCTAGATGTTGGTTGCCATGACCGAAATTATGTTCAAGGTGATAGCCCTTGGTTTTGAGAACATTATTATTTTCGTTTTCGATCTTCCAGCGTGCGCGTCCATCTCGGACAATGGCTACCACTGTGGTTTCGGTCAATACAAAATCGGTGATGAAGGCATTGTGGTACAGTGTTTCACCACTATCTTCCCGCGTAGTAATAATCTCACACCAATTAACCTCGATGGTTTCCTGATCTCCACGTAAAGGCAGTTTATTGGCGTAGTGATAAGTATCAATTTCGCCAAAGCGTCCATTCCAACGTCGAACCGAGACAGTGGGCAAGACCTGG
>CAIZDF010000559.1 GCA_903931645.1 uncultured Tolumonas sp. | reverse complement strand
CTCTGTTGCACCATTACGCATTCCTGCCATTGCGGAACACAATTTCCGCAGTGCCAAAAATCGTGTCGATTTTCAACGTGGGCTGATCAGCGTAAACGCTGATGGGCTGATCACCGTGCGTTCCACCGGTGCACAAGGCTCCGGTATGTTCACCTCGCTGTGTGCCGCCAATTGTTTCGTCATCGTGGAAAAAGATGTACCTGAGGGTGCATCCGTTACCATTGAATTGTTTAACGAGATTGTGAGCTAAAGTTACGATGCAAGGGCTGGCGTATGAAAGAGCTGACTGATCAGGAACTGCTGCGTTATCACCGTCAGATCAATCTGCGCAGTGTCGATATTGACGGTCAAACGGCGCTGAAAAATGCACGGGTGCTGATCGTGGGCTTAGGTGGCCTTGGTTGTGCCGCCGCGCAATATCTGACCACCGCCGGTGTTGGGCAACTTACGCTGGTAGATGGTGATACGGTCGATGTGAGTAATCTGCAACGGCAGGTGTTACATCACGATGCCCGTATTGGCATGAACAAGGCCGAATCCGCACGTCAAACGTTAGCGGTGTTAAATCCGAACTGTCAGTTTGAAGTGATCCCACGTTATCTAGATGAATCATCTGTTTTGTCGCTAGTGGCGGCACACGATCTGGTGCTCGACTGTAGCGACAATCTGGATACCCGAAATTTATTAAATCTGACCTGTTTTCATCAGCGAACCCCATTGGTTTCTGGTGCAGCAATTCGTTTTGAAGGTCAGGTTGCCGTTTTTCGCTGGCTGCAAGATGAACCCTGCTACCACTGCTTCAGCCAGTTTTTTTCTAACTCAACTTCTGCTAATTCGGGGCAAAGCTGCGTCGAAGCTGGCGTGCTGGCCCCGATAGTGGGGGTAGTTGGTAGTTTGCAAGCCATGGAAGCATTGAAACTGCTAACCAAGGCTGGAACACCGCTGAGTGGTCAGTTGTTGCTGATCGACGGATTAAGCGGGCAGTTCCGGTCGATGAAATTAAAGAAGAATAGTGATTGCCCGATTTGCGGTGATAGTCATTAAACAGCTGGTAAAGCGGACGAACTCATACTCTGAGATCGACACGCCGTAACCCCATCCATGGGGGCTTGTCTAATGGATGAGCGAAAAATAGGAAACAGAGGGTGGGTGTAGCCCTTAGATACACAAACGAGAGGAATCTGTTGTCTTGTTTGTAAAGACGACTGTGCGCCGCAGGACGCGGCGCCCAAGCCTCCATGGACGGATCCACGGCGTGTCGGTCTTACAAATGAGACAACAGGTTCAACAAACACAACACACCGAGCTGTATTGCCTAAGTCACTGATAAGGCCATACAGCCGAGCAGCAGCGATGTTGCGAGGGTCAGTAAAGAAATGCACTGGCCTCCCGAATTTGGAAAGGTGTTTATGATATTAGAAGACGGTTTTTCCCGCCGCTTTCATTACCTGCGTCTGTCGCTGACCGAAGCATGTAATTTTCGCTGCACATACTGTCTGCCGGATGGCTACCGCCCCGACGGACGCAAATCATTCCTCACTGTCGACGAGATCCGACGGGTGGTGCACAGCTTTGCCGAATTGGGCGTGAAGAAGATCCGCCTGACTGGTGGTGAGCCCTCCATGCGCCGCGATTTACCCGCCATTATCGAAACCGTCGCCAACACCGCCGGTATAGAAAAAGTGGCGATGACCACCAACGGTTATCGCCTGAAAGAGCGTGCATCACAATGGTATGACGCCGGTTTGCGCGATCTGAATGTCAGCATCGACAGCCTCGATCCACGTCAGTTTCAGCTCATTACCGGTGAAAACAAACTCGCAGAAATTTTGGATGGTATTGAAGCCGCGCAAGCGGCGGGTTATCACCGGATCAAAGTTAATTCCGTTCTGCTGAAAAACCTCAATGATCACGAACTCTCGCAATTCCTGTTTTGGATCAAAGGCCAGCCGATTCAATTACGCCTGATCGAATTAATGCAGACCGGCGAGATGGATGCCCGTTTCCAAAAACATCATCAAAGTGGTTTGCCGATCAAAATGCGCTTGCTGCGTGAAGGCTGGATACAACAGCCGAAAGGGCAAACGGATGGCCCGGCGGAAGTGTTTTCCCACCCGGATTATCTGGGGCAGATCGGCCTCATCATGCCATACAGCAAAGATTTTTGTGCCAGCTGTAACCGTCTGCGTGTCTCTGCAGTCGGTAAATTGCACCTTTGCCTGTTTGGCGAAGAAGGCGTTGCGTTACGTGATTTATTGCAAGATGACAGCCAGCAAACGGAATTACAAACGCGAATCTTAGACGGTTTAACTGATAAGCGTGAAACCCATTTCCTGCATCAGGGAATCAGCGGTGTCACGCCACATTTGGCATCCATCGGGGGCTAACATGCAAAAAATAACGGGATTAGTGCTAGCCGGTGGCCGTTCCAGCCGAATGGGAACCAACAAAGCATTACTCGAAATTAACGGCGAAACCTTGCTGAACCGCGCCGTGCGTTTATTGGAATTATCGGGTTGCAAAGAGGTGTTTATCAGCGGCGATTATTACGGTCAACGCAGCGTGCCTGATCGCGCGCAACTTGGCCCGTTAGCGGGTATCGCTGCCGGGCTGGATGTCTGTAAAACCGAAAAACTCCTGATTTT
>CAIZDF010000558.1 GCA_903931645.1 uncultured Tolumonas sp. | reverse complement strand
GGCCAAAGACGCTAAAGAAAAGGCAAAACGCGATGCAGCGGATGCGAGTAAGCTAGAAGATGAGCTGTTAAGCGAAAAAACAGGTGGCGCGGCGGCTGGGCCGTCAGGTAACAGTACTAAACCGTCAAACTCTGCTGGGCCGGGTGGCTCTGGTGGTGGCGATCCAGGTTATGGTGATAAGATCGCTAATATGATTGAACAGCGTATGTTGATTGATCAAAACATGAAAGGTAAGAGTTGTGTTGTCAAAATCAGATTAGCGCCCGATGGCCTGGTTCTGAGTGCGACAGCTGGCAGTGGTGATCCGTCAATCTGTCGTGCAGGGGTTACCGCTGTTAATATGATTGGGACGTTCCCGGCACCACCATCGGATAAAGAACGCACCATTAATGCAACAATACAGCCCCAATAATGATGGTCATTATTGATTTTGTAACAACCGGGAAATGAATAAAGATGAAAAAACTCTTGATGGCATTGGTAGGATGGTTGTGGTTTAGTCAGTTCGCTATGGCAGAGCTGGATATTCTGGTAACCGGCGGTATGGACAGTGGCCGTCCTGTCGCAATTGTTCCTTTTAAATCCGATGGTTCATTGCCAGAGGATTTGGCTAATGTAATTAGTTCTGACTTAATGCGCAGTGGCAAATTCAGTCCACTGAGCCGTAATTCGCTGCCAGAACAACCAGCACAAAGCGGACAAATCAATTTTCCGACTTGGTCGGCATTGGGTACTGAAGCGGTTGTTGTTGGTCATGTTGAATCTGCAGGGGCCGACCAATATCGGGTTACTTTCGAACTGGTTGATATTGCAAAAGGTAAAACGGGTGGTAATGCGGTTTTAGATAGTCGTGTTGCAACCGTAACAGCAAAACAACTGCGTAAATACGCACATCGTATTTCTGATATTGTCTATGAAAAATTAACGGGTGAACGTGGTGCATTCCTGACCAGCATTCTTTATGTCACCGTAGATCGTAGTCAACCAATGCCATATCACCTGATGCTGGCTGATTATGATGGGTACAATGAACGTATGTTGTTACGCTCCCGTGAACCAATCATGTCACCGTCTTGGTCACCAGATGGTCGTAAGATCGCCTATGTAAGTTTTGAAAAACGGACGCCAGCAATCTTTATCCAAGATCTTTATTCTCAAGCTCGTAGCATGCTGATTGCGTTTCCTGGTATCAATGGGGCACCAGAATGGTCACCTGATGGTCGTTCTATGGCTGTAGTGCTATCAAAAGATGGTCAACCAGATATTTATACTGTTGATATTGGTTCCCGTCGTTTGAATCGTCTGACTTCTGATCCGGCAATTGATACTGAGCCATCATGGAGTGCGGACGGCCGTTCTGTCTTCTTTACATCAGAGCGTGGCGGCAGACCGCAAATTTATAAAGTAGATGTAGCATCACACAGCTCCAGCCGTGTAACATGGCAAGGTGATTCGAATCTTGGCGCGAAAGCCACTCCGGATGGCAAAGCGTTGGTAATGGTTAGCCGCACTCAGGGTGCGTACCGTATCGCTCGTCAGGATCTGCAGGGCGGTGGCGTATATGTGCTAACCACTTCATCACTCGATAAATCACCAAGTGTTGCGCCAAATGGTAGCATGGTCATCTATAGCACTGTATATCAAGGTCGCCAAGGGCTGGCACTGGTATCGGCAGACGGGCGTTTTAAAGCCAACTTACCTTCCGCTAAGGGGGAAGTTCGCTCTCCAGCCTGGTCACCGTTTTTGAATTAATCCGAGCAATGTACCAAGGATATGAAAAATGAAAATTAACCCACTGCTGAAAACGCTGTTGATTGCGATTCCACTGGTTACTTTAGCTGCATGTAGCCATAAAAAAGGTTCTACTTCTGCTGATGCAAACGGTATGGGTGCCGGTCAAGGCGTAGAAACCTCCGGTCTGGACTCAGGTTTGTCAGCAGATGCACAGGCTAAACAGCAGTTTGAATCTCTGAAACAAGACAATGTGGTTTATTTCAACTTCGATTCAGATGCAATTCAAGGTCAGTATGCACAACTGTTGCAAACTCATGCTGATTTCCTGAAAAGCCACAACACAGTGAAAGTATTGATCGAAGGCCACACTGACGAAAAAGGCACACCAGAGTACAACATCGCATTGGGCGAACGTCGTGCGAAAGCTGTTGCTAAATACATGCAAAATCTGGGTGTGGATGTGTCTCAGCTGTCTGTTGTTAGCTACGGTGAAGAAAAACCAGCCGATCCAGCTCACACTGAAGAGGCTTTCAGCCACAACCGTCGTGCGGTATTGGTTTATTAAGGTTTAATATTGATGGGCAACCTCAATTATGTAAAAGCGGCCACATTGATGGCCGCTGTTTTTTCTGTTTCGTTGGTTTATGCCGATGATATGGAAGATCGCGTTGTTAAATTAGAGCGTATGGTGAATGCGCGTGGTTTATCTCAGGTAGAGATGCAGCAGCAAATTGATGCTTTGACTAATGATGTTCGCTCATTGCGAGGCGCATTGGATGAGTCGAACTACAAGTTGCAACAAGTTACTGATAGGCAAAAAACGCTTTATCAAGAACTGGATAAGCTACAACAATCCACTCCTCCTGCGACACCACAGACGACAGCATCAGCTACCAACACTCCAGCTACCGGAGCACAACCACAGCCAACAGCGGCACCACCAGCGCAGCAGGCTGCACCTGCTACTCCTGCGGCCAGTGAAGCACCAGCTCAAGCTAAACCCGCTAAAGAGCCTGCAGCTGCGGTCAGTGGTTCGGAAAATAAAGATTATG
>CAIZDF010000557.1 GCA_903931645.1 uncultured Tolumonas sp. | reverse complement strand
TTTAATAAAGATAAACACCCTGTTGCTTTTGCTATTGGTAAAAAAGATGGTTTCGCAATCCTGACATTGGATCTGGGCGATATGGTTCCTGCCGATGATCTCTCTATCGCGTTTGGTATTACAAAACCAGCACAATCACTGAAACAAGCAGCAACACTTGACCAATTGGTACAAAGCTACGGTTTCCGTAAAAATTCACTCGGCTTCATTAACAATGAATTACTGATCAAAACGCTGACCCGCGCAGATAGCCCATTGGCTAAACTGCTGGATAAAATCAGTGAAGGCGAAAGCAATAAGAGTTTAGCTGAATACCGTACACCAGAATGTCAGAAAGATATCGAAAGCATTGCAAGCCTGTGGCCTCGAGAAATATTTGGCTATACCAATTTGGACACTAAAGGTGATCCGATACGTTTTGACAGCACATTTAAAGTTGAGTCTAAAGATGCTGCCACAATGGCATCGCTGCAGAAACTACGTGGTTTTATTCCAGACTACGGCAAAGAGGATAAATCGCTCTTCAAGGCTGCCATTGGCCTGAATGTTGATGAATTGGCTCCTGTTACTACCGAATTGTGGAATCGGGCAACTCAGGCTCAAATTACCTGTACTTCTTAGAAAGATATTCAGAACAGTCTGAAAATGACTAATCCGTCCATGCTGGCAATGGGCACGGCAATGGTTCAAGGATTACAAGGCGCTAGTCTCGATCTGCAAGAACTGAAACTCAAAAATAACGCGACCGAGATGCCAGCAGTAGAAAAACTCTCTTTTGTTGCATCTGTTTCTAGTAAACAACCGCAACAATTGTGGGGAATGCTCAGCATGGCCTCTCCTGAATTGGCAGCACAGGTTAAATTACCTGCTGATGGTCAATCAGTTGATTTGCCAGTACCGCCAATTATGCAGTTACCAGGCAAAATTAAGCTCGGTTTATATGGCCAGCACATTACCGTGTTTACTGGTGATCAAGGTGCAAAATTTGCCGCATCATTGGCGAAACAGCCACTGGCTGCTAACGGTTTTTATCAGTTAGGTCTGGATTATGGTTTGCTGGCTGATATGGCACAATTTGGCCGTAACCAACTTGAGCAGGCTAACAAAGCAAATGCAACGGATGAGTTATCAGCCACGTCAGGGGCAGAAGTAACATCTGCTGCACCAGCAACTTCTGCATCAACACCGACAGAAACCAACGAGCAGAAAGAGATGAAGCAAGTTGTGACGATGTTGGATGAAATGCGTGGTGTACGTCTGCTGACCAGCATGGATTTTGAAAAAGACGGTTTGGCCGTGAAAGGCAGTATGGAATTACCGCAGAAAAAATAAATAATATTCAGATAGTAAAAGGCCACCATTCAACGGTGGCCTTTTTATTGCTTCATCCAAAATCGCTAAATTTTAATGGCTTCTATTGCCTGTAGTACGCGTTTATCAGAAACCGGATATGGCGTGCCCAACACCTGAGCAAAATAAGAAATACGCAGCTCCTCAATCATCCACCGCACATTACGTACTTCTTCCGGGATAGGCTGCCCTTTCCCTAATTTACCGACCAATTGCTGATAGGCCTGCTCGACATGCTGGACTTTCAACATGTACATCCTATCTCGGTTAGCATCGACCGGGATTTTCTCCATGCGTCGTTCGATACCTTTCATATACCGCAATAAATCCGGCAAACGGGCAGCGCCAGTCGCAGTGACAAATCCTTTATGAATTAGTCGTTCCAACTGCGCTTGAATGTCTGAATGCGCAAACGCGAGTTCCAGCGTCATCTTGCCTTTAAATAATTTTCGGATACCGTGTGCCGCAGTCAGGATCTGCTCCACTTGCGCTGCGATCTTCACAACCGCTTCGTTCAGTTCACCACGAATGACTTCTTTTTGTTGTTGGAACCTGTCGCTATCCCATGACAAACCGCCATGTTGTTGCATCAACTGATCACAACCACAAGCAATACAATCATCAATCAGCTCGGCGACTTTCCCAAACGGAGTGAAATAGAGACCTAATTTGGCTTTATTTGGCAGTTTTTCCTGCAGATATTTAATCGGTGACGGCACATTCAGCAACACTAAACGCCGTTGTCCGGCCCACATCGCTGTCTGTTGTGCTACCGGTGAATCAAACAGTTGGATCGCCACAGAGTCTTTCTGATCAACCAGTGCCGGATAAGCCTTAACCTCAAAACCACCGCGTTTCTGGCTGTATTCTTGTGGTAATGGGCCAAAGCTCCACAGCGTTAAACCTTCCTGTTCAATGTCGTCATCAGCGACCTGCGACAGCGTCTGCTGCACTTGCGCACGAAGTTGCTCTTTCAGTGCCAGCAGATCTTTGCTTTCTGCCACTTTTTTACGTTTATCATCAATAACGCGGAATGTCATTTTCAGGTGATCGGCGATCGAATCCCAATCCCAGCATTCACGCGGTACGGTCAAACCGCTCATCCGTTTCAGCTGGCGTTCAATCGCATCCAGTAACGGACCTTGTTCCGGTGAAATCGACGCTATCAGTGCATCAGCATAATTAGGTGCCGGCACAAAATTCTTGCGCCATTGCTTGGGTAATGACTTGATCAACGCAACTAGCAATTCGTGGC
>CAIZDF010000556.1 GCA_903931645.1 uncultured Tolumonas sp. | reverse complement strand
GCGAGCTGGTTTACCTGCGTGCGGATGTTGTGCCATATACGACTTCCTGTTCTTTTATACCTTGTTACAAACCTCTGCGATAGTTTCCGCAGAGTAGCCCATGGCCTGCATTAACTGCTCAATAATCAAGCGCTTACGGCCAGTATTAGTGTTAGTAATAACCCAGTAAGGGGTCTCAGGGACAGGTTTTGGCTTGGTGGTTTTACCATTGTCTAACAAGGCTTGTGGATCTTCCGCGAAGTAGATCCGTTTACGGCCTTTAATGTCTGCGCCCCGGCTGAAAACTTCGGGTTGAGCACGATACAAGGCAGAAAGAATTAACATAAAACGTGCAATTGCACTTTCTTCTTTCGCTAATTGCGCATCGTCGATCAGCTTGGTCAAAACATCTGTAGAAGCTTCTGTGATTCCGCATCCGTCTTTTCATCAAGCACCGCAGACACAGTTGGTTCCATGCTCGTATCTAAAGGCAAAGCAAGCAGGCGTCTTAAAATATCAGAAGCACTCTCGCCAATATGCAAGGTACGGCTGGCTATGTAACGGTAGATCTGTTCATCAACCTCAATGGTTTTCATTTTTCTTCGGTTCCGACACTTTGAATATAGACAACGGTCGGATTATACATAAGCCACAGCAGCAAACCTAACCCTGTGCACGGTGTTTACTCAGACCCGTAGCACTACCCTCGCATAAATTCCATTTCAGTACACTTGTGTTCATCTCCACTCGTGACTCATCCCTCATTTTGGTGCCAGATTACGCCAATCATCTGATTTCGTTAACCAAGAGAATAAATCCATCTTTATTTGCTTAAATTCAATCGATTCACGATTTACCCGCCAATTTGTTAATATAAGGTTACAGCCACCATTAAGGACACACTGTGAAGATTAATTACCAGATAACTGAGTTCCCGAATCCTGCAGCAGAACCGATTGTTTTACTGCATGGGCTATTTGGCAAACAAGACAATCTGGGATTACTCAAACAAGCGCTGCAGTTACAACGTCCAGTGCTCACCGTTGATTTACGTAATCATGGGCTGTCGGAATGGCATGCTGAGATGAACTATCAGGTGATGAGCGAGGATATTCTCAATTTATTGAATGAGCTTAATAAGCCTAAGGTGCATCTGCTAGGGCACTCTATGGGTGGCAAGGTGGCGATGGCGGTGGCGTTACAAGCGCCTGATCGAGTAGCGTCATTGTGCGTGGCAGATATCGCACCAGTAGCCTATCAAGAAAGCCGACACACGAAAGTATTTAAAGCGTTGAATGCCGTGGCTAACGCACAGGTAACTTCTAGAAAGGAAGCTGAGCAGCTCATGTCTGACTATCTGACTGAACCGTCAGTGCGCCAGTTTTTATTAAAATCTTTCAGTAATGCACAACCCACCCACTGGCAATTTAACCTGCACATATTGCAACAACACTATGCTGATATCATGGGGTGGCCTTTCTCTGCACCACAACACTATTCAGGCCCGGTCTTGTTTATCAAAGGCGGCGCATCAGACTATTTGCAAACAGAACATCAACCCGTCATAGCACAGCACTTCCCCAATGCCAGTGCCAAAATAATTCCCGGTTGTGGTCATTGGCTGCATGCGGAAAAACCACTCTTATTTAACGGAATTGTTGAGCGTTTTTTACAACAATCAAACTGATAAAACAGCCGCTATCACGCGTTATGCTTTGCGATACATTGTGGTATAGTGCGCCCCCTATTGAGAAATGCACGCACCTGAACCTTGTCTGGCAGTAGTTTTATATATGGCAAAACATCACTCGGATCGCACTACACTGGATCTGTTTGCTGACGAAAAACGTCCAGGGCGCCCTAAAACCAACCCTCATCCCCGTGATTTGCAGTTAAAAATAAATAAACGCAATCAACTAAAACGGGATAAGGATAAAGGGCTTCATCGGGTTGAACTCAAACTCGATGCAGAGTCATTGGATGATCTCAATCAGTTGGCAGATGCCCGTGGTATCAGCAGATCGGAACTCATTCAGGAGTTAGTCCGCGAATACGTTAGCACTCAGCGTTCCAGCCAGCTAAAATAGTAACCAGCATTTTGAATTCCGACGAAGACGAACAAGGATAATTCACCTTATGGCACTGATAGGTCTGTTCTTTGGTAGCGATACCGGCAACACAGAAGCAGTCGCAGGCATGATCCAGAAAGAACTGGGCAGCGATTTGATTGACGTATTGGATGTAGCTCAGGGCACCAGCGCTGACTTTGAAAAATATGACTTGCTGATCTTAGGTATTCCAACCTGGTATTACGGCGAGTCACAGGCTGATTGGGATGACTTTTTCCCTGAATTGGAAAAAGTTGATTTCAGCACCAAACTGGTAGCCATTTTTGGCTGTGGCGATCAGGAAGATTATGCTGAATATTTCCTTGATGCGATGGGTACGCTGCGTGACATCATCGTGGCGAAAGGCGCAACCATTGTCGGCTACTGGCCAACAGAGGGTTATCATTTCGAAGCCTCAAAAGCACTGGTCGATGACAAGCATTTTGTTGGTCTGGGCATTGACGAAGATCGTCAGCCAGAACAAACAGCGGAACGTGTAGCTGCATGGTGTCAGCAATTACGCGAAGAAATGTGTCTGTCTGAATTAGTCTAACAATTGTTCAGCTTCAGCCAAGCCCGTGACCATCACGGGCTTTATTTTATGCAGAACAGAGCAAACATCACCGTAACACATTTCTTTTTATTAGAATTGCGCCATATAATGGGGAAAGCCCTACTCGCTGCAGTCTCAAACTGCCCCAAGAATACAGAGAGCTATGACAGACCATAATCAGCAACTGAAAGACGCCGGACTAAAAATCACTTCGCCGCGGGTTAAGATCCTGGATTACCTGCGTCAGCCGGAATGCCAGCACATCAGTGCTGAAGACCTTTATAAACTGCTGCTGGATAATGGTGAAGAAATTGGTTTAGCGACCGTTTATCGGGTGCTGAATCAATTTGATGATGCCGGCATTGTAACTCGTCATCATTTCGAAGGCGGCAAGTCCGTATTTGAACTGGCGCAGCAACATCACCATGATCATCTGGTATGTCTGGATTGTGGCAGTGTGGTCGAGTTTTCTGATGAGATCATTGAACAGCGTCAGAAAGAGATCGCCGAAAAACATGGCATGACACTGACCCATCACAGCCTGTATTTGTACGGTAACTGCGGTAAAGAAAACTGCGTCAATCGTAAGAAATAATAATGGTTAGCAAATAATTTGTTCCGATAAAAAAAATCCCGCTAAATGCGGGATTTTTTTTATTCTTAGTTTCTGCAGCCGCCGTGGCCACCACAGCACTCATGCGGTTCTTCAGCTTCCGCATGATGATGATCATGTCCGTGACCTTTGCCGCCACAACATTCGTGTTCTTCGTCATGCGCGTGACCTTTACCACCGCAACATTCATGATCATCACCGTGTGAATGACCATGGCCGCCGCAACAACCTTCATGCTCATGATGATGACCATGGCCACAGCCTTCTTCACCATGAATATGACCGTGTGCAATTTCTTCTGCAGTGGCAGCACGAACTTCACGAACGTTCACTTTAAAATGTAAGTCCATGCCAGCCAGTGGATGGTTGGCGTCAACTTTCACGAAGTTTTCAGAAACTTCAATGATAGTAACTGGACGGTGACCGTCATCGGTATCAGCAACAAATGTATCGCCTTCTGCTACTTCCATACCATCGAACAATTCACCTGGTACTTCTTGTACTAATGATTCTTCGTATTCGCCGTAAGCGTCAGCTGCAGGCACTGTCAGTTCGAAGCTATCACCAGCCGCTCGTTCATACAGCGCATTTTCTAAACCGGGAACCAAGTAGCCACTGCCATGCAGATAAACTAACGGCTCACGCCCTTCAGTGGTATCCAGTACTTCGCCTGAAGTATCAGACACGGTGTAATCCAGCGTAACTACGCTCAAATGAGTAATCTTCATCATGCATCCCGGTTAAAATGACAACTAGTCTCACCAGCATACCGGAAAAATCCAGCCAAACACAATCCTCTGCTTATCATTCAACAGCTGCTGGATAAGGCTTTTACCCGTATAATGCTCTTTTGTTTGCTGCAGAATTATTCCCGTCATGATCATCGTTTCTCAAATTACGCTGCTCCGAGGCAATAAGCCTTTATTAGAAGAGGCTTCAGCCACAATTCACCCCGGTCAAAAAGTCGGGTTAGTTGGAAAAAATGGCTGCGGTAAATCCAGTTTTTTTGCCTTACTAAAAGGGGAACTGGCGGTTGATGCAGGCTCGGTTTCCGTCCCAGCACAATGGCAAATTGCCACCGTAGCACAGGAAACTCCCGCCCTGGGTTGTTCAGCGATTGATTATGTCATTGACGGCGACAAAGAATTTCGCAGCCTTGAGCAGCAATTAGCGCAAGCTGAACAACAAGGCGATGGTATCCGCATTGCTGAGTTGCACGGTCATTTAGATGCCGCCGGTGCTTACACCATTCGTTCACGTGCTGGCGAGCTGTTGCATGGTTTTGTTTTAAGCAGTGAACAACACCCTCTACCCGTCTCCTCATGTTCTGGTGGTTGGCGTATGCGTTTTAACTTAGACCAAGCGCTGATCTGTCGCTCCGATCTGCTAGTACTCGACGAACCCAACAACCACTTAGATTTG
>CAIZDF010000555.1 GCA_903931645.1 uncultured Tolumonas sp. | reverse complement strand
TGTAGTTGCTTGTGCTAAAGCAGAAAATGAAAAAGCCTGGCCATTGCCATTGGAACTATGGCACGTCGCGCAATTGACATCATCCTATGCCGATCTGGGCAATGTTTCTTCTTCCGAAGGAACGGCTGGTGCGACAACAGCTGCGGCATTCCTGTCAAAATTTGTACGGGAAGATATTAAAGGCTGGGTACACATGGATTTATCTGCTTCTTTCCAGAAGAATGCCAACGATTTGTGGGCACCAGGTGGTAAAGGCCATGGCATCAGAACCATTGCCCGTTGGTTACGTTCACTAAAATAATATTGTTTGTGCCGTAGTAACTGCTCTGCGGCACAACACTCCGCTCTATATTTCGCGCTGCATTCCCTCTCGGAGCCTATCTCGACTCTGCTCTTGCTACACCAATGTTTCAAAATTAGATCAACTTATCATTAACACTATATTTTCAATTGCAGAACATCCTGTTTCGTCATAACGTGTATGAAGGATACAAATATGTATGATGATACAAGGACATAGCATGACAATTGAACGCACTTTCTCCATCATTAAGCCTGATGCAGTGGCTAAGAATATTATCGGTGAGGTATATCACCGTTTTGAGTGCGCAGGCTTGCATATCATCGCAGCAAAAATGCTGCATCTGTCTCAAGAACAAGCAGCTGGTTTTTACGCAGAACACAAAGGTAAGCCTTTCTACGATAATCTGCTGAAATTCATGACATCTGGCCCGATTGTGGTTCAGGTTTTAGAAGGGCAGGATGCTATTCGTCGTCATCGTGAACTGCTCGGCGCAACCGACCCAGAAAAAGCACAGGCAGGCACTATCCGTGCAGATCATGCGATCTCTGTAACGCAAAACGCGGTGCATGGTTCTGATTCTGCCGAATCGGCAGCCCGTGAAATTGCATATTTCTTCACTGAAGATGAGATTTGCCCTCGCACTCGTTAAACCAGAAACAAGATGTTGGTTGAAATTTTGACATGTCGTCAGTAATTTGACTTTATTACGCACATCCCGCGGAAACACCTGATATAATTTATATATATCAGGTGATTGGGGATGTGATGATGGAGCAAATGGATAATCTGCTTCTGGTTGATGCCAATGATGAACGCCGTCAGCAATTAGAGACGGTGTTGTCATTTATGGGTATTCAGTGGCAGAGCGGTGGGGAAGAAGATTGTCTGGCTTATCTTTCTGCGGTGGAAAATATCTCTGCAGTTGTGGTGGGCGATCTGAAAACCACAACCTTACCGGAATTAGCTACCCGTTATTCATCGGTTCCGTTTATCAGCGCAGAACAATCAGAGCTGAGTAATAGCAATATTATCGGTTTTTTGTCGCAGCCTTTTTCTTATGAATCTCTGACTCAAATGCTGCATTTCTGTCAGGCGTTTCGTTCTTTGCACCCCACATTACAAACCAGCCGCCAAATGCCCGCATTACTGAAACTGCTGGTGGGTAAAGGCAGCGCGATTCAAAGTGTGCGTAAATTGATTGAACAAGTGGCTAGTAAAGATGCAAATGTGCTGATTCTTGGTGAATCAGGCACGGGTAAAGAAGTAGTTGCCCGCGCAATTCATGAAATGTCTGGCCGCGCAAAAGGGCCATTTGTACCGGTAAACTGCGGGGCGATTCCCGGTGAATTGCTGGAAAGTGAGCTATTTGGTCATGAAAAGGGCGCATTTACCGGCGCTATTTCTTCTCGCCGTGGTCGCTTTGAATTGGCAGAAGGCGGCACGTTATTTCTGGATGAAATCGGCGATATGCCGATGGCAATGCAAGTTAAGCTGCTCCGTGTTTTACAAGAACGCCTCTATGAACGAGTCGGTGGTACAAAACCGATCCAAGCGGATGTGCGTATCATCGCTGCGACACACCGCAATCTGGAAACGATGATCAGCGAAAATCGTTTCCGCGAAGACCTTTACTACCGCTTAAATGTTTTCCCTATTGAAACCCCATCACTACGTGAGCGTCTGGATGATATTCCATTGCTGTTACAGGAAATGGTTAACCGTCATCAAGCCCAACATCATGCTTTTGTTCGGTTTACTCAGCGTGCTATGGAATCACTGATGCAACATAACTGGCCGGGTAATGTTCGTGAATTATCCAATCTGGTTGAGCGTTTATTAATTCTGTTTCCAAACCGGATTGTTGATATTCAAGATCTCCCAGTGAAATATCGTTATGGCGATTGGAGCGAATCCATGCCATTAGATGAAGCTGCATCGGAATGGGCAGAGCGTGAAGCGCTGTCATCCGTGTTTATGGAAACGCCGGAAGAAACACCATCCCTAGCCGCAGAACCGTTTGCTTCGGTGTTACCTGAAGAAGGGGTTAATCTGAAAGAGATGATCGCTGAGCTGGAAATGGATTTAATTCGTCAGGCATTGGAAATGCAAGATGGTGTAGTAGCCCGCGCGTCAGAATTATTGGGTATGCGCCGCACGACATTGGTCGAAAAAATGAAAAAATATGGGATGACAGCCAAAGATATGTAGTGGAAAAACAGCAAGTTTCCATTTGAAAGCTACAATAATTAAGACAAAAAACAATTGCACTGACGCAGTGAGGGAATAATGAAAATAGTACATAAGCTCATTTTATTAATCGTAGTGGGTTTTATCGGCAGTGTATTGATTAGTGCAATTGGTTTTACTCGTATGGCGAATATGAATTCGGGGATGCGAGAGGTTATAGATAATACACTACCTAGCTTTAATCGTTTAAATGAAGCTAATATTCGTTTTTTAGAAGCTAGAATTCTGATACAAACACATGTAACAGAAACGAATATAGAGAAAAAACAACTAATAGAACAACAGTTTGCAGAAAAATTGAAAGGTATGAATGACGCATTTTCTGCGTATGAACCGTTAGTTTCTGATGCGCAAGACAGACAACTCTTTCTTAAAGCTAGAACGGCTGCTGAGTCTTATCAGAAGCAATCAGATGTTGTTATTAATTATTCACGCCAAAATAAAACTGAAGAAGCGGTGAAAGAATTAGCTAAGTTGGCAAGTATTGCTAACGAGGTTTCAACAACCTTGACTGACGATGTTCAATATAATGGAAAACTAGCCCGTGATGTCGATCAAGGTAGTCAAACAAATTATGAGAATGCAAAATGGCTGCTCATGATCTCTACCATTGCAGTAACCGGTTTTTTGGCATTAATTGGTTGGTTTATTTACCGTCAGATCAGTACCGGTCTTAAAGTCGCACAAACTACCATTTCCCGTATCGAAAATAGCCTCGATTTCACGTTACGTGCTGAGGTGAGTGGTAGTGATGAGATCAGTTTGATGCTGCGCGCATTCAATCAATTAATTGGACGGATGCAAAATAACCTGCGTGAGTTACTGCAAGGGGTTGAACAAGTTGCATTGAGTGCTGATCGCCTGCAATCATCAGCACATCGCGTTTCGGAAGGCTCAAGTTCTCAGAATGCCTCTACTTCGCATATGGCGGCGTCTGTTGAAGAAATGACGGTGAGTATCAATCATGTTGCTGACCAGGCGAATACTACCAGTGAGCAGTCCAATGAAGTAGGCCGCAAAGCGGAA
Source organism: uncultured Tolumonas sp. (assembly GCA_903931645.1). Lineage (GTDB taxonomy): Bacteria > Pseudomonadota > Gammaproteobacteria > Enterobacterales > Aeromonadaceae > Tolumonas. The sequence goes on along the minus strand of CAIZDF010000555.1, from coordinate 5,173 downwards.
GCGGGTCAGGATGTTATTGCACACACTGTTGATAATATTCATGCCATTGCAGGTGCTGTTGATAACGCAGCAAAAGATATTCAGCAGCTAGAAGCGAAAGGCCGAGAAATTGAATCTGTTATTAATATCATCCGCGCTGTTGCAGAACAAACCAACCTACTGGCGTTGAATGCGGCGATTGAAGCCGCGCGTGCGGGTGAGCAAGGCCGAGGTTTTGCGGTAGTTGCTGATGAGGTGCGCAGTCTCGCGGCCAGAACTGCAACATCTACAAAAGAAATCGGCGACATTATTACAGCAATCCAGAATGTATCCGCTTCTGCAGTTAAACGTATGCAGGAAGCGATTGTTAAAGTTGAGCAAGGCGTTGAAGGTGCTGGTCAGGCGAATGAAACGATGGAAGAGATTTGTCGTGTCGCTACTGAGAGTGTCTCCCTAGTGGCCGATATTTCTCATGCGATCCGTGAGCAGGGTGCTGCAACCAATTCTATTGCTCAACAGGTAGAAAATGTCGCTCAGATGGTGGATGAAAACACTCAAGCCGCGAATGAGACCGCTGATTTAGCGAATGATTTATCGAAGATCTCTGATGACATGAAAAAAGTCGTCATGGCTTATAGATTGTAATTTCTCTGATTAATATAAAAGGCAGCTGCGGCTGCCTTTTTAGTTGGCACGTTTTTTGTCTTATCTGGTTATGCACACTATGTTGCGACGGGAAAATGACGGATGAGCCAGATAACTGAATTAAATAGCCACAACAAATCGACAGATGAAACTATGTTGTTGGCAGAGATTTTTGATCATATTCCTTCCGGCCTAGTCTTAGTTGATCGTGCAGGAAAGATTTTTCGGGCTAACCCTGCTGCACAAACTCTGCTGGGTGGCAGCTTAGTAGGTGAGTCGTGGTTGTCAGTCATCCAGCGCGCTTTCTGTCTGCGTGATGACGATGGTCATGAAGTATCACTGCGTGATGGGCGCCGTGTTCAGGTTTCGACATTACCTTTACAACATCAGCCTGGCCAGATGGTGCAGGTGACTGATCTGACTGAAACTCGTCGTTTACAAGAACAAGTCAGCCATATGCAGCGATTGTCTGCGCTCGGTAAAATGGCAGCTTCATTGGCCCATCAAATTCGCACACCGCTTTCTGCAGCCATGTTATATGGTGCCAATCTGGCAAACCGCACGTTGACACCAGAGTCTCGTCTGCAATTTCAGCAAAAATTAATGGCGCGTTTAAAAGAACTGGAACGTCAGGTGAGTGACGTTTTGTTATTTGCCCGCAATGGCGACCAGCAGAAAGTCGAACCTGTCGTATTAAATGATCTGCTGGAACAGTTACAACAACGAGCTGAAACCTTGATGAATACACATGACTCGGTTTTTACCGTCAATGCACCAGAGCAAAATATTAAGCTGCTGGCTAATAGTGAAGCTTTAACCAGTGCGTTAATGAACCTGCTTGAAAATGGCATTCAAGCTGGGGGGAAACAGCTACTGCTAACGGTTGAACCTGAAGCAGATCAGGTCATGATCCGGCTGGTGGATAATGGTAAAGGGATTTCCCCTGAACAGTTATCCCGTATATTTGAACCATTTTACACAACCCGTAGTCGTGGGACTGGCCTTGGTTTAGCGGTAGTACAAGCCGTTGTGCAAGCTCATCAGGGAACAATTCAAGCCTCTTCACTATTGGGTGAAGGAAGCTGTTTTAGTATTCGTTTACCTTATCATCATGTGCAATTACAACAAGTACGGGAAGGTGCCGTATGAGCCAGCGAACGTTGTTAGTTGTCGAAGATGATCCAGGGTTACAAGAAGCCATTGTTGATACTTTGCAACTGTCCGGATATCACTGTTTAACTGCTGATTGTGGCGAGGCTGCATTGGTTGTTTTACAGCGTCAGAAAGTAGACATGATCATTTCTGATGTGCAAATGCCGGGTATGGATGGGTTGAGTTTGCTGCAAAATGTTCAGCATCTCTATGCACAAATCCCTATGTTGTTGATGACAGCGTTTGGCAACATCGAAGGCGCTGTTCGTGCGATGCGGGATGGTGCCGTTGATTATCTGGTCAAACCGTTCGCCCCTGAAGTTTTACTGAATCAAGTTAGTCGTTATGTACCAGCAAAGTTGGTTGAACGACGGACGCCAGTATATGGCGATCCGAAAACAGCTGAATTGTTACAGTTGGCGGCTAAGGTCGCTCGCTCAGATGCATCGGTGATGATCAGCGGGCCGAGTGGTACAGGTAAAGAGGTTTTAGCCCGCTATATCCACGATCAATCCTCCCGTTCTGAACAGGCCTTTATCGCCATTAACTGCGCAGCAATTCCGGAAAATATGCTGGAAGCGACGTTATTTGGTTACGAAAAAGGCGCTTTTACCGGTGCAGTGCAAGGGTGTCCGGGGAAATTTGAACAAGCGCAGGGGGGCACCTTATTGCTTGATGAAATTACGGAAATGGATCCAGCCCTGCAGGCCAAATTATTGCGTGTATTGCAAGAACGTGAAGTTGAACGATTGGGCAGCCGTAAAACAATCAGTCTGGATGTCAGAGTAATTGCCACAACCAACCGTGATTTGCGGAAAGCAGTAAGCAATCATCTGTTTCGTGAAGATCTGTTTTACCGGTTAAATGTATTCCCGTTGCGCTGGTTGCCTTTGCGTGCGCGAGCCGGCGATATACTGCCACTCGCTGAGCATTTGTTGCGTCGCCATACTATGGAACAGCGTTCAGCATTACCTGATATAACCACTTCCGCATGTCAGAAATTGCTGGCCTATAACTGGCCTGGGAATGTACGGGAATTGGAAAACGTCATGCAACGGGCGTTGATCTTAGCTAAAGATCAGAAGATCACCGCAGATGAGATCTTATTTGATACCGATGCTGTGTATTCCGTAGAAGACGAATCCTCTTGGGATGAAGATATCGACGATGCTCAGAGTGATCGAGTTCCAGGCATGGAAAAATTAGGCAATGAACTGCGTCAGCAGGAACATCAAATTATTCTGGATACGTTGATCTCTTGTGATGGTAGTCGTAAAGCGGTTGCAGAACGTTTAGGGATCAGCCCCCGGACTCTGCGTTACAAGCTCGCACGCATGCGGGATGTCGGTATTGACGTTCCTGACTAAAAATCTCTCTGCACACTTTTTTGATCAGTCACTATCCTAGTGACTGATATCATTACTTTTCTTCCTTTATCATTTACTTACACTTCTGGCACTTTAATTGCTTTTCCATAGCTATAACGCATTAGAGTCAATTATTTGTCAAAGTGAGGAATGGTATGGACGTGCAAGCAACATCCCTGATGAAACAATTGGAAGCCTTGCGCTTTGAAGCTTCAGGGGCTTCTGTCAAACCAGTCAGCGAAGGGAATGTCTCTCAGGACTTTAATCAGTTGCTGTCACAAGCACTGAATAACGTGAACGATATGCAAGGTCAGAGTGATCAGTTGCGTACACGATTCGATATGGGTGATCGAAGTGTTAATCTGTCGGATGTTATGATCGCCGGCCAGAAAGCATCAATCGCTTTTGAAGCAACAGTTCAGGTACGCAATAAAGTGGTGGATGCTTATAAAACCATCATGAATATGCCAGTGTAAAGAAGGGGTAAATCATGGCTGAAGCAGCAGGGGATAAACGCACTGACCTGATGGTTGGTAGTAGTGATCCGTTACTGGATAAAGCGCTGGATGCCTCAGCAGCTAAGTCCTCTTCTTTTAAATTTCTGTCGAATATGGATTTTTTACGACAGATCACGCTGATTCTCGGTTTGTTGATCTGCGTTGCTATCGCCGCGTTTATTTTTATGTGGGGCAATGAGCCGGAAATGCGGCCATTGGGTCATTTCAACACCCCTGAGATGATCAAAACGCTGGACTATCTGGATCAGCAAAAAATTGCCTATAAAGTGCAAGACAACAACATCTTGGTAAAAACCACTGAATTCAGCACTGTACGTTTACAGTTACAACGTGCGGGTTTTGCGGCTTCCAACGAAGAAAATACCGGTGATGAATTATTGATGCGTGATCCTGGTTTTGGTCTGAGTCAACGCATGGAAGGTGAACGCCTGAAACTGAGTCGTGAGCAACAATTAGCTCGTGCTATTGAACAGTTCCGGGGATTGGTAAAGCCACTGTGTTGCTAGCAATTCCAAAAGACAACGTATTTGCGCGCAATGAACGTAAACCAAGTGCGACGGTTGTTCTGGTGCTAAAAGGTGCAGCACTAAAACAAGAAGCCATTGATTCTATTGTTGATACCGTGGCTTCAGCTGTGCACGGTTTGGAGCCATCTCGTGTTACTGTAACCGACCAAAATGGCCGCCTGTTAAATTCCGGTTCCCAAGATCTGATGACAGCGCGTAGCCGTAAAGAATTTGAGATCCAGCAAAAACAAGAAGCGGAATATAAGCAAAAAATCGATTCGATTCTGAGCCCAGTTTTAGGTTTGGATAATTACACGGCTGAAGTGGATGCCAGTCTTGATTTCTCACAAGAAGAACAAACTCGCCGGGTGTTCAACCCAGATGACCCTGCTGTTCGTTCTGAAGTGACAGTGGAAGACAATAATGTTGGTAATGGCGCGACGGGAGTGCCTGGTGCTCTCAGTAACCAACCGCCATCTAATGCACAAATCCCTGAGAAAACAGCGGGTGCACAGGGTTCAAGCAGTGCTACCAGTGGTCACAGTCGTAAAGAAGCAACCCGCAACTACGAACTGGATACAACTATCAGTCATGTTCAGCGTCAGACCGGCAGTATTCGTCGCCTGACTGTATCGGTGGCGGTGGATTATAAAACGTCAGCAGGCAAAGATGGTAAAGTTGATCGTCAACCGCGTACGCAAAGTGAGTTGGATACGATCCGTCGGTTACTGCAAGGTGGGTTGGGTTTTGACGTTAGCCGCGGTGATCAAATTGAAGTGGTTAGCATTCCATTCAATCGTCCTGATCTGTCAGTAGAGCCAGCAACTAAAGTGTGGGAATCAGATTGGTTCTGGCCTGCAGTTCGAATTGGCGCATCAATCGTATTGATCCTAATCTTGTTGGTAACAGTCGTGCGTCCGGTTATGAAGAAACTGCTCAATGCCGAACCAGCTGAAGGCACACTCAATGTCGATCTGGATTCAAGAATGGCCTTGGATGGTAGCGA